>JASFRE010000029.1:0-17378 GCA_050115055.1 Candidatus Eiseniibacteriota bacterium
AGGATTTCATCGCCATCATCCAGTACCTGATGTGGCTGCGCCTCGGCATGGACCACGACGAGATCGTGGTGACGACCGACGACATCGACCACCTCGGCAATCGCCGCGTGCGCTCCGTGGGTGAGCTTCTGGCCAACCAGTTCAACCTCGGTCTGGCGCGCATGGCGCGCATCATTCGCGAGCGCATCTCGCTGCAGGACGCCGACCAGGTCACGCCCTACGACCTGATCAACGCGCGCACGATCTCGGCGGTCATCCAGAGCTTCTTCGGCTCGAGCCAGCTCAGCCAGTTCATGGACCAGACCAATCCGCTGGCCGAGCTGACCCACAAGCGCCGCCTGTCAGCGCTCGGGCCGGGCGGCCTGACGCGCGACCGGGCCGGCTTCGAGGTGCGCGACGTCCACTACACCCACTACGGTCGCATGTGCCCGATCGAGACCCCGGAGGGGCCGAACATCGGCCTCATCTCGTCGCTCTCGACCTACGCGCGGGTCAACGAGCTCGGCTTCCTCGAGACGCCGTACCGCCGGGTCAAGAACGGCAAGGTCGACCGCGAGGAGGTGGAGTTCCTGTCGGCCGACAAGGAGGACCGCTACCGGGTGGCGCAGGCCAACGAGCCGGTCGGCGGCGACGGCAAGCTCGAGCGCGAAACGCTGCTCTGCCGGTTCCGGGGCGAGTTCCCGCTGACCGAGACCAAGCAGATCGACTACATGGACATCTCGCCGATCCAGCTGGTGAGTCCGGCGGCGGCGCTGATCCCGTTCCTCGAGCACGACGACGCCAACCGCGCGCTGATGGGCTCGAACATGCAGCGCCAGGCGGTGCCGCTGCTCGAGACCACGCCGCCGGTGGTCGGCACCGGGCTCGAGGGCAAGGTGGCCGAGGACTCCGGAGCGCTCATCTTCGCCAAGCGGGCCGGCACGGTGGAGTCGGTCTCCGGTGACACCATCGTGGTCCGCCCGACGGCCCGCGAGATCGCGCACGGCGAGATCGACTACCTGCGCGGCGACATGATCGACGTCTACAGGCTGACCAAGTTCAAGCGCTCCAACCAGGACACCTGCGTCAACCAGCGGCCGCTGGTCGAGGAGGGCATGAAGGTCAAGCGCGGCGATATCCTGGCCGACGGACCGGCGACGCACGAGGGCGAGCTGGCGCTCGGCAAGAACATCCTGGTCGCCTTCATGCCCTGGGGTGGCTACAACTTCGAGGATGCCATCCTGGTCTCGGAGCGGCTCATCAAGGACGACGTCTTCACCTCGGTCCACATCGAGGAGTTCGAGCTGCAGGTCCGCGACACCAAGCGCGGTGTCGAGGAGATCACGCGCGAGATCCCGAACGTCTCCGAGGATGCCACCAAGGACCTCGACGAGGAGGGCATCATCCGGATCGGTGCCCGCGTCAAGGCCGGCGACATCCTGGTCGGCAAGGTGACACCGAAGGGCGAGACGGATCTGTCGCCCGAGGAGCGCCTGCTGCGCGCCATCTTCGGCGAGAAGGCCGGCGACGTGCGCGACGCGTCGCTCAAGGCGCCGCCCGGGATGGACGGTGTCGTCATCGACATCAAGGTCTTCTCGCGGCGCGAAAAGGACGATGCCGCCAAGAAGCAGGAGAAGAAGAAGATCGAGGCGCTGCGCACGCAGGCGCGGCGTGACAAGACGCGCATCATCGATGCGCGCAACCGCGACATCCTCGAGGTGCTCGAGGGACAGTCGGCGCTGCGTATCTCGCGCGCCTCGACCGGCCGCGCCATGGTGCGGGCTGGCACCAAGTTCTCCGCCCAGATGATCGACAAGATCGACTTCGACGACATCCCCTGGGGCTCCGAGGTCGTCGGCGAGCGCAAGCTGAATGACCAGTTCTGGCACCGCATGGAGGCGGCGGCGGTGGCCATGGAGAAGGTCGAGAAGGAGCTCGAGAAGGAGATCGAGAAGGTCACGCGCGGCGACGAGCTGCCGCCGGGCGCGGTCAAGCTGGTCAAGGTCTACGTCGCCAAGAAGCGGCGGCTGTCGGTCGGCGACAAGATGGCCGGCCGCCACGGCAACAAGGGCGTCGTGTCCAAGATCCTGCCGGTCGAGGACATGCCCTTCCTGCCCGACGGGACGCCGGTCGACATGGTGCTGAACCCGCTCGGCGTGCCGTCGCGCATGAACATCGGCCAGGTACTCGAGACGCATCTCGGATGGGCGGCGGAGACGCTCGGAGTGCGGGTCGCGACGCCGGTCTTCGCCGGCGCGGCGGTGTCCGAGATCAAGGAGATGCTGTCCAGGGCCGGCCTGCCGGAGGACGGCAAGTCGGTGCTCTACGACGGGCGCACCGGCCGGCAGTTCGACGAGCGGGTGACGGTCGGGCACCTCTACATGATGAAGCTGTCGCATCTCGTGGACGACAAGATCCACGCGCGCTCGATCGGGCCGTACTCGCTGGTCACGCAGCAGCCGCTGGGCGGCAAGGCGCAGTTCGGCGGCCAGCGCTTCGGCGAGATGGAGGTGTGGGCGCTCGAGGCCTACGGCGCCGCCTACACGCTCCAGGAGCTCCTGACGGTCAAGTCGGACGACGTGGCCGGTCGCTCGCGGATCTACGAGGCGATCGTCAAGGGCGAGAACCCGCCCGAGCCGGGGATCCCCGAGTCCTTCAACGTGCTGGTCAAGGAGCTGCAGAGCCTCTGCCTCGATCTACGGTTCGAGGAGGTGGCCTGACCTGATCGATGACGCTCTCGCCGCGCAGGCGCGGCGAGAGCGGGATGCCGGACGCAGCCGCGCGCGCGGCATCCGCCAGGGCAGCCGGTTCGAGCATCGCGACCCCCGGGCGCGCCGATACCCGGGGAACGGATCGTGACGGCGCCACGTGTCGGCGTGGCGGCATCACGGTCCGGGAATCGGTCACGACCGATTCGGGAGGGACGTTCATGCAGGCGACGACAGGGCTCCGACCTTCGTTTCCCTTCTCCGACCGGATCCCGGTGAATCGGGGAGACGAGCGCGACTCGAAGCAGCGTTTCGACGCGATCCGCATCCAGCTCGCGTCCCCCGAGATCATCCGCTCCTGGTCGTCCGGCGAGGTCACCAAGCCGGAGACGATCAACTACCGGTCGTTCAAGCCGGAGAAGGACGGCCTGTTCTGCGAGCGCATCTTCGGGCCGGTCAAGGACTGGGAGTGCAACTGCGGCAAGTACAAGCGCATCCGTTACCGGGGCGTCATCTGCGATCGCTGCGGGGTCGAGGTGACGCAGGCCAAGGTGCGCCGCGAGCGTCTCGGGAACATCGAACTGGCGGTGCCGGTCAGCCACATCTGGTACTTCAAGAGCGTGCCGTCGCGCATCGGCCACCTGCTCGACATGTCGGTGCGCGACCTCGAGCGCGTGCTCTACTACGAGTCCTACATCGTCCTCGACCCGGGCAACACGAATCTCAAGTCCGGGCAGCTGCTCAGCGAGGACGAGCACCAGGAGCTGATCGAGGAGCCCGACAACGAGTTCGAGGCCAAGATGGGTGGCGAGGCCGTGCGCCAGCTGCTGGCCGCCGTCGACCTCGACGAGCTGTCGGCCGATCTCAAGTCGCGCGTCAAGGTCGAGACCTCGGTGCAGCGCAAGAAGGAGATCCTGAAGCGCCTGCGCACGATCGAGGCCTTCCGGCAGAGCGGCAACCGCCCGGAGTGGATGATCCTGACCGTCATCCCGGTGCTGCCGCCGGACCTCCGGCCGCTGGTGCCGCTCGAGGGCGGTCGCTTCGCGACCTCGGACCTGAACGATCTCTACCGGCGCGTCATCAACCGCAACAACCGGCTGAAGAAGCTGATGGAGATCAAGGCGCCGCAGGTCATCCTGCGCAACGAGAAGCGCATGCTCCAGGAAGCCGTCGACGCGCTCTTCGACAACAGTCGCGGCTCGCGGGCGGTGCGCGGCCAGGGTAACCGACCGCTCAAGTCGCTCTCCGACATGCTGAAGGGCAAGCAGGGACGCTTCCGCCAGAACCTGCTCGGCAAGCGCGTCGACTACTCGGGGCGCTCGGTGATCGTGGTCGGGCCGGAGCTCCGGTTGCACGAGTGCGGGTTGCCGAAGAACATGGCGCTCGAGCTCTTCAAGCCGTTCATCATCAAGCGGCTCGAGGACCGGGGCTACGTGCAGACCGTGAAGAGCGCCAAGAAGCTGGTGGAGCGCGAGCGTCCCGAGGTCTGGGACATCCTGTCCGAGATCATCAAGGACCACCCGGTGATGCTGAACCGCGCCCCGACCCTGCATCGTCTCGGCATCCAGGCATTCCAGCCGGTGCTGGTCGAGGGCAAGGCGATTCGCATCCACCCGCTGGTCTGTGCCGCCTTCAACGCCGACTTCGACGGCGACCAGATGGCGGTCCACGTGCCGCTCAGCTACGAGGCGCAGATCGAGACGCGTGAGCTCATGTACGCCTCGAACAACATCCTGCTGCCGGCGAGCGGGCGGCCGATCGCCGCGCCGTCGCAGGACATCGTGCTGGGGTGCTACTACATCACCAAGGAGCGTCCGGGCGACATCGGCGAGGGCAAGATCTTCTCGAGCCCGGGCGAGGTGCGCATCGCCCACGATCACGGCCAGGTCGGACTGCACGCCCGCATCAAGGTGCGCCGGCGGGGCGAGCTCCACGACACCACGGTCGGCCGGGTGCTGTTCTCCGAGATCCTGCCGCCGGGGATCGAGGTGCCCGACAAGCCGCTCTCCAAGAAGGACCTCGAGCGGCTCGTACACCGCTGCTACTACCAGATGGGCAGCCGCGTCACCGCGCGCTTCCTCGACGAGCTGAAGGAGATCGGTTTCTCGAAGGCGACCGAGGCCGGCATCACGGTCGGGGTCGACGACCTGCTGATTCCCGAGGAGAAGGCGTCGATCATCGACAAGACGCAGGCCGACGTCGACGAGATCTACGCCCAGTACCGCGCCAAGGACATCACCGACTCCGAGCGTTACAACAAGATCATCGACGCCTGGACGCACGCCACCACCGAGGTCGAGCAGGTCACCTTCGAGGGGCTGGGCCGCGACCGCGACGGCTTCAACCCGATCCACATGATGGCGGCCTCCGGAGCACGAGGCTCGGCCGAGCAGATCCGGCAGCTGGCTGGCATGCGCGGACTGATGGCCAAGCCGCAGAAGAAGCTCACCGGCGGCATGGGCGAGATCATCGAGAACCCGGTCATCCGCAACTTCAAGGAGGGCCTGTCGGTCCTCGAGTACTTCATCTCGACCCACGGCGCCCGCAAGGGACTGGCCGACACGGCGCTCAAGACCGCCGACGCCGGCTACCTGACCCGCCGCCTGGTCGACGTCGCCCAGGACGCCATCATCACCGAGGTCGACTGCGGCACCATCCGCGGGCTCGAGGTGACGGCGATCAAGGAGGGCGAGGAGGTGATCGAGCCGCTGGCCGACCGCATCCTCGGCCGCGTCGCCACCGGCGATGTCGTCGCGCCGATCTCGGGCGAGGTGATGGCCGAGGCCGGCGACGAGATCGAGGAGACGATCGCACAGCGGATCGAGGAGGCCGGTGTCGAGCGCGTCGAGATCCGCTCGGTGCTGACCTGCGAGTCGCGCAGCGGCGTCTGCGCCAAGTGTTACGGGCGCAACCTCGCTACCGGCCAGATGGTGTCGATCGGCGAGGCAGTCGGCGTGATCGGCGCCCAGTCGATCGGTGAGCCGGGGACGCAGCTCACGCTTCGCACGTTCCACATCGGCGGCACGGCGAGCCGCATCGTCGAGCAGGCCCGCATCCCGGCCAAGTGCGATGGCTCGGTCAACTACATCAACGTGAATCACGTCGAGACCGGCGACGGGCGTCGCATGGTGGTCGGCCACAAGGGCGAGATCGAGCTTCTCGATACCGAGGGGCGCGTGCGCTACCGCTACAGCCCGCCACACGGCTCGGTGCTGCTGGTCGGCGAGGGCGAGCCGCTCAAGCTGGGCCAGGAGATCTACGAGTGGGACCCGCACAACCTGATCATCTTCACGATCTACGATGGCACGGTGCGCTACGGTGACATCCGTGACAAGGTGACCGTGCGCGACGAGATCGATCAGCAGTCCGGGCAGCGCCTGCAGGTCATCATCGACGATCGCGAGAAGGTGCTGCACCCGCACATCGAGATCCTCGATGCCGAGGGCACCAAGATCGGGCACTACCCGCTGCCGACCGGCGCCCTCCTCGAGGTGAAGGACGGCCAGCAGGTCAAGGTCGGCGACGCGCTGGCGAAGATCCCGCGCTCGACCGCGAAGACTCGCGACATCACCGGCGGCCTGCCGCGCGTCTCGGAGCTCTTCGAGGCCCGCAAGCCGAAGGATGCCGCCACGGTCTCCGAGATCGACGGCGCCATCTCCTTCGGCCAGGAAACCCGCGGCATGCGGAAGATCGTGGTGACCAGCCAGACCGGCGACGAGCGCGAGTACCTGGTGCCGCACGGCAAGCACCTGCGCGTCCAGGAGGGCGACCAGGTGCGGGCCGGCGAGCGCCTGACCGAGGGGCCGGTCAACCCGCACGACATCCTGAAGATCAAGGGGATCAAGGAGGTGCAGGAGTACCTCCTCGACGAGATCCAGGAGGTCTACCGGCTGCAGGGCGTCGACATCGACGACAAGCACGTCGAGGTCATCGTGCGCCAGATGCTGCAGAAGGTCAGGATCGAGGACCCGGGCGACACCCGCTTCCTGGAGGGCGACGAGGTCGACAAGATCGAGCTCCAGGAGGAGCAGGAACGGGTGGTCATGGAGGGCGGCCAGCCGGCCACCTTCCAGCCGCTGCTCCTGGGGATCACCAAGGCGTCGCTCCGCACCCAGAGCTTCATCTCGGCGGCGAGCTTCCAGGAGACCACCCGGGTGCTGACCGAGGCGTCGATCCAGGGCAAGCTCGACCCGTTGCGCGGCCTGAAGGAGAACGTCACCATCGGCTACCTGATCCCGGCCGGGACCGGGCTCAACAAGTACCGGCGGATGCGCGTCTTCGAGCCGCAGGAGCTGTACGAGGAGGCCGACGTGCTGGAGGCCGACCAGACGCCGGAGCCGCCGCGGATGCCGGAGTCGCCGGAGGCGGCCGGGGTCCGGAGCGCCTAGGCGCCGGCACCCCCTCCGGGGGCCGCCGGGCGGCCGAAACGGCTTGACGGCCATGGACTTGTTGCCTAGACTCCGTGGCCTGCGCTTCGCCTCCGCGCCCGCAGGCCACCCGCAGTGATTTGTAACTTACCGTGGCGCAACGCCTTGGAGCGTCGACCCGGATCCCGTTGGGGATCGCCCCGGGCGGCGCTGGCGGGCGACACGGTGGGGTGCGCGACGCCCGGGTGGCGGAGAGCGTGGGCGCGCGGCGCCAGGCGCAGCGCGCGGTCACCCGGTGACCGCACGACCCGTGGCAGGTGGACGGTCGGCTCGGAGCGGCCCGTCCCCGAGGAGCAGTGAACGGTGCCAACCCTGAGTCAACTGGTGCGGAAGGGACGCAAGCGGGTGGTGTCGCGGACGGACGCGCCGGCGCTCCGCTCGTGCCCGCAGAAGCGCGGTGTCTGCACCCGCGTCTACACCTCGACGCCGAAGAAGCCGAACTCGGCGCTGCGCAAGGTGGCGCGCGTGCGACTCACCAACGGGATCGAGGTCACCTGCTACATCCCCGGTGAGGGACACAACCTGCAGGAGCACTCGATCGTCCTGATCCGTGGCGGCCGCGTCAAGGACCTGCCGGGGGTGCGCTATCACATCATCCGCGGCACGCTCGACGCCTCGGGCGTCGACGGCCGCACCCAGAGCCGCTCGAAGTACGGGACGAAGCGCAAGAAGTAGGTTGCGCCGGGCGCGCTCGCCGGTGGCCCCGGGCGAGGCGCGTGGCGGCCAGGGTTTCGGAAAGGAACAGCTTCGATGCCGCGGAGAAGAGAGGTCGTCAAGCGGGAGCTCCCGCCGGATCCGGTCTACAAGAGCGTGCTCGTGACCCGGATCATCAACAACCTCATGAAGCGGGGCAAGAAGAGTGTGGCGGAGCGCAGCCTGTACGGGGCGCTCCGGATCGTCGAGGACAAGACCAAGGAGGACGGACTGGCGCTGCTCAAGCAGGCGCTGAACAACGTCAAGCCGGCCCTCGAGGTGAAATCGCGTCGTGTCGGTGGTGCGACCTACCAGATCCCCATCGAGATTCGCGCCGACCGGCGCACGGCGCTGGGAATTCGCTGGCTGCTCAGCTTCGCGCGGTCGCGCTCCGAGCGCACCATGCGTGAGAAGCTGGCCGGCGAGATCATCGCTGCCTCCAAGGGGGAGGGGGCAGCCGTCAAGAAGAGGGAAGACACCCACAAGATGGCGGACGCCAACCGGGCGTTCGCGCATTATCGGTGGTAGGTCGAACCCCTCCCGAGCCGCTGATAAAGCCCCATTAACGACCTGGACCGCGAGCCCTGACCCGCACGGCGGGACCGAGGCCCGGCGACCCAATGCCGGGCCCAGCATGAGACGCAGAACGCGGGGCTCCTCCGGTCGGGTCGATCCGACCCCGGGGGCTGCTAGAGCGGCGGCCGAATGTCGACGAGCTTCGACGTGGCGATGCGGATCGGCGCGTGCCGCGATCGCGACCAGGGGTCGCGACGCGGGGAGGGCGCCGGGCGGTTGCCGCGTCCGTGCGTGGCTGGCAATCGGGCCGGTCCCGTCGCCCGTGGTGTCCGCGGCACTCCCGACGTTCGGGGGCGCGGTCCGGGTGCGGCGGCCGCTCGACGGTCCGGTCGTTCCGAGGTGCTCCGGTGAGTCGTCAGTTCGCCATCGAGGACACGCGCAACATCGGCATCATGGCGCACATCGATGCCGGCAAGACGACGCTGACTGAGCGCATCTTGTTCTTCACCGGGCGGACCCACCGACTGGGCGAGGTCGATCAGGGCACCGCGGTGATGGACTGGATGACGCAGGAGCGCGAGCGTGGCATCACGATCACCTCGGCGGCGACCACCTGCGTCTGGCACGGCAAGTCGATCAACATCATCGACACCCCGGGCCACGTCGACTTCACGGTCGAGGTCGAGCGTTCGCTCAGGGTGCTCGATGCGGCGATCGCCGTCTTCTGCGGTGTCGGCGGGGTCGAGCCCCAGTCGGAGACCGTCTGGCGGCAGGCCGATCGGTATCACGTGCCGCGCGTCGCCTTCGTGAACAAGCTCGACCGGGTCGGCTCGGACTTCGACCGCGTGGTGCGGATGATCCGCGAGCGGCTGGGAGCGCGGGCGGTGCCGGTGCAGCTGCCGATCATGATCGGCGACGTCTTCCAGGGGCTCCTCGACCTGGTCGAGAACCGGTTCATCCTCTACTCCGAGGAGGGCCAGTCGACCCGGGCCGAGGTGCAGGAGATTCCGCGCGACCTGGCCGAGCGCGCGGCGGCCGCCCGGCAGGCGCTCATCGAGGAGGTGGCCGAGTTCTCCGACGAGCTGGCCGAGTGCTACCTCGAGGGACGCGACATCGACGTGCGACTGCTGAAGGCGGCGATTCGCAAGGGCACCATCGCCCACCAGATCGTCCCGGTCTTCGGGGGTTCCGCCTTCAAGGTAAAGGGGGTCCGCCTGCTCCTCGACGGCATCATCGACTACCTGCCGTCGCCGGGCGACCGGCCGCCGGTGGAGGGCATGGACCCGGCCAACGAGAAGACGCTGAGCCGCGCGCCGTCCGATGACGAGCCGTTCTGCGCCCTGGCCTTCAAGGTGGCGACCGACCCGTTCGTCGGCCGTCTGGTCTTCTTCCGCGTCTACTCGGGCGTCCTGGACAGCAACGCCGCGGTGCTCAATCCGCGGATCGGCAAGCACGACCGCGTCGGACGCGTGGTGCGCATGCACTCGAACAAGCGCGAGGAGCTGGAGCACGTCTACGCCGGTCAGATCGCCGCGAGCGTCGGTCTGAAGCGCGTGCATACCGGTGACACGATGTGCGACTCGAAGCACCCGATCGTGCTCGAGTCGATGACCTTCCCGGAGCCGGTCATGTCGGTGGCCATCGAGCCCCGCACGCGCGCCGAGGAGGAGAAGCTGAACGCCGCGCTCGGCAGTCTCGCGGACGAGGACCCGACCTTCCGCATGAAGGTCGACGAGGAGACCGGGCAGACGCTGATCTCGGGGATGGGCGAGCTCCACCTCGAGATCCTGACCGACCGGCTGCTGCGCGAGTTCAAGCTGCAGGCGCGGATCGGCAAGCCGCAGGTCTCCTACCGGGAGACGGTGACGCGCGTCGGCGAGGCCCGCGGCCAGTTCATCCGCCAGACCGGCGGCAAGAACCACTTCGCGGACCTGCTGGTGCGCGTGGCGCCGGGCGAGTCCGGCTCGGGGTTTACGTTCGCCGACGAGCTACCGGCCGGGCTGGTGCCGCCGGCGCTCGTGCAGGCGGCGCGGGCCGGCGCGCGCGACTCGATGGAGGGTGGTGTCCTGGCCGGGTACCCGGTCGTCGACGTCAAGGTGACGCTGGTCGACGGCAGCTACCGCGAGGACGAGTCGGACGAGATGGCGTTTCGCGCCGCCGGCTCGATCGGCTGCCGCGAGGCGCTGCGAGCCGCCGGCCCCCAGCTCCTCGAGCCCATGATGGAGGTCGAGGTGGTGGTGCCGGAGGACTACATGGGAGACGTGATCGCCGACATCAACGCGCGTCGCGGTCGCGTCACCGGCATGGCCCCGCGCGGCGACGTGCAGATCGTCGACGCGACGGTGCCGCTCGCGAAGATGTTCGGTTATGTCGGGGACCTCCGGTCTCTGTCGCAGGGGCGAGCGGTCTTCACGATGCAGTTCGCCCATTACGAGCCGGTCCCGGAGACCGTGGCTCAGCAGATGATTGCACCCGGGCTGGCTCCCGGGCTGGAGAGCACAGGGTAGGCGGATACGGCTGGCGATCCGGACTCTGTCCGCCAGTCGCCCCGCTCCGGTCGGTCGGGACCCGAGGGCCCGCGGCTGTTGGAGGCAACGAAACCATGGCGAAGGCCAAGTTCGAGCGCACGAAGCCACACCTGAACGTGGGCACGATCGGTCACGTGGACCACGGCAAGACGACGCTGACGGCGGCGATCACGATGGCGCTGGCGAAGAAGGGCATGGCCGAGGTCCGCGACTTCGACTCGATCGACAAGGCTCCGGAGGAGCGCGAGCGGGGGATCACGATCGCGACGGCGCACGTGGAGTACCAGACGGACACGCGTCACTACGCGCACGTGGACTGTCCGGGCCACGCGGACTACGTGAAGAACATGATCACGGGTGCGGCGCAGATGGACGGTGCGATCCTGGTGGTGTCGGCGGCGGACGGACCGATGCCGCAGACGCGGGAGCACATTCTGCTGGCGCGTCAGGTGGGTGTGCCGGCGATGGTGGTGTTCCTGAACAAGGTGGACATGGTGGACGACCCGGAGCTCCTGGAGCTGGTGGAGCTGGAGATCCGGGAGCTGTTGTCGAAGTACGAGTTCCCGGGTGACGAGATCCCGGTGATCATGGGCAGCGCGCTGGCGGCGATGAACAAGCCGGACGACGAGGAGGCGACGAAGTGCGTGCACGAGCTGATGGAGGCGGTGGATGCGTACATCCCGCTTCCGGAGCGCGAGCACGACAAGCCGTTCCTGATGCCGGTGGAGGACGTGTTCTCGATCACCGGTCGCGGGACGGTGGGGACGGGTCGCGTGGAGCGCGGGGTGGTCAAGGTCGGCGACAAGGTGGAGCGGATCGGGATCAAGGAGACGCGCTCGGGGATCGTGGTGACGGGAGTGGAGATGTTCCGGAAGATCCTGGACTCGGCGGAGCCAGGGGACAACATCGGACTGCTGCTGCGCGGGGTGGAGAAGGACGAGCTGGAGCGTGGGATGGTGCTGGCGGCGCCGGGTAGCGTGACGCCGCACACGAAGTTCGAGGGCGAGGTCTACATCCTGACGAAGGACGAGGGTGGCCGCCACACGCCGTTCTTCAACGGATACCGTCCTCAATTCTACTTCCGGACGACGGACGTGACGGGCATCGTGAACCTGCCGGAAGGGCGGGAGATGGTGATGCCCGGCGACAACGTGACGGTGACGGGCGAGCTGATCACGCCGATCGCGATGGAGGAGGGGCTACGCTTCGCCATCCGCGAGGGCGGTCGCACCGTCGGCGCCGGCGTCGTCTCGAAGATCTTGGAGTGAGCCCGGGCCGGGACCTGTCCCGGAGCCGTGGCGGCGAGGCCCGGGCCGGCCAGCCGGGGCCGGCCGGCCGTGAGAGTGACCGAATCACCGAGTGGTGTCATGTTCCAGCGACTGATGCAGTTCCTGCGCGAGGTGCGGCTCGAGTTCTCGAAGGTCACGCTGCCGTCGATGAAGGAGCTCCGGGAGTCGACGATCGTCGTCATCATCGCGGTGACGATCATCGCGGCGGGCCTGGCGGTGGTGGACCGGGCACTCGGCTGGATCATCCGACTCCTGATCTAGGGGCGGTCCGGCGCCGTGCCGGGACAGGGTGAGCGAGCCCGGGGCCGTGGCTCCATCGGAGACGAGCGGCCGGGCGGTGGGTTGTCGATGTCGAAGCAGTGGTACGTGGTCCATACGTACTCGGGCCACGAGAACAAGGTCAAGACCAACCTCGAGCGCGCGATCGCCTCGGCGGGCATGCACGAGATGTTCGGCGAGATCATCGTGGCGACCGAGGAGTTCGCGGAGATGCGCGACGGCCGGAGAACGGTCTCGAAGCGCAAGACGTTCCCGAGCTATGTGCTGATCGAGATGGAGATGTGCGATGAGACGCGCCACCTGGTGACCAACGTCCCCGGCGTGACGCGCTTCGTCGGTTCGGGCAACCTGCCGCTGCCGATGAGCAACGGCGAGGTGGAGCGCATCAAGGGACGGATCGAGGGCACGACCGACGACCGCGAGGAGTGCCCGTACCGCGTGGGTGACCACGTCCAGGTGACCGACGGTCCGTTCAGCGACTTCACCGGCGTCGTCGACGAGGTGAACGCGGAGCGCACGAAGCTCAAGGTGATGGTGTCGATCTTCGGGCGCGCGACACCGGTCGAGCTGGATTTCCTGCAGGTCAAGAGCGTCTAGCGACGGCGCGGGCGGCAGCGCCCGCCGCCGGGAGACGGCCCGAGAGTTCCGGGAGAGGTTCGGGAAAGGGTCCGAGAGATGGCGACGAAGCCGATCATGGCGCAGATCAAGCTGCAATGCTCCGCCGGGCAGGCGACACCGGCACCGCCGGTGGGGCCGGCACTCGGGCAGCACGGCGTCAACATCATGGAGTTCTGCAAGGCGTTCAACGCCCAGACGGAAGGCCAGCGCGGGCTGATCATCCCGGTGGTGATCACGGTCTACAAGGACCGCTCGTTCACCTTCATCACCAAGACGCCGCCGGCGGCGGTGCTGCTCAAGAAGGCGGCGGGGATCGCCACCGCCTCCGGGGAGCCCAACCGCACCAAGGTCGGCAAGGTGTCGCGGGATCAGGTCCGCGAGATCGCGGAGACCAAGATGGAAGACCTCAACGCGTTCGAGGTCGAGGCCGCGATGCGCATCGTCGAGGGCACGGCGCGCAGCATGGGAATCGTCGTCGAGTAGGGGCGGACGGAGATGAAGCACGGCAAGCGTTACAGCCAGGCGACCGAGCAGTTGAAGCGCGACACGGCCTTCACCGAGCTGGCCGAGGCCCTCGAGCTCTTGAAGAAGACGGCGGCTGCCAAGTTCGACGAGACCGTCGAGCTGTCGGCGCGGCTCGGCGTCGATCCTCGCCACGCTGACCAGCAGGTGCGCGGTACGGTGGTGCTGCCGCACGGCACCGGACGCCAGGTGCGGGTGCTGGTGATCGCCAAGGGCGAGAAGCACAAGGAGGCCGAGGAGGCCGGGGCCGACCTGGTCGGGGCCGACGACATGGTCAAGAAGATCCAGGATGGCTGGCTCGAATTCGACAAGGTGATCGCCACGCCCGACATGATGGGTCAGGTCGGCAAGCTGGGGCGCGTGCTGGGACCGCGCGGCATGATGCCGAACCCCAAGAGCGGCACGGTCACCTTCGACGTGGCGCGGGCGATCCAGGATCTGAAAGCGGGACGCATCGAGTACCGTGTCGATAAGGGTGGCAACATCCACGCGCCGATGGGCAAGCGTTCGTTTTCGGCCGAGCAGCTGACGGAGAACTGCAGCACCTTCCTGCGAGAGCTGGTGCGCGCCCGTCCGGCCGCGGCCAAGGGTCAGTACGTCAGGAGCCTGACGGTGAGTTCGACGATGGGGCCGGGAGTGAGGCTGGACGTCAGCAGCATCCTGGCCGGTCTGCGCGCGTGATGGCGTTCGCAGTGTGCGGATTCGAGTAGGAGAGGGCGACATCATGCCGACGCCACAGAAGGAAGCCGTTGTCCAGGAGCTCGCCGAGCAGTTCCGCGTCGCCAGGGGCGTGGTCTTCGCCGACTACCGCGGTCTGGACGTGGAGGCGATGACCGAGCTCAGGCGCCGTTGCCGCGAGGCCAGCGTCCGTTTCCGCATCGCCAAGAACACCCTGTCGCGGCTCGCCATCTCCGAGGCGGGTCTGGAGAGCGTCGGCGACGCGCTGACCGGTCCGACCGGTCTGGCGCTGGCCGACGACGACGAGCTCGCCCCGGCCCGCGTGCTGGTCGACTTCGCCAAGGAGAATGACAAGCTGGCCATCAAGGCCGGTGTCGTCGATGGCCGCCTCTACGGCATCGACGAGGTCAAGGCGCTGGCCGCGCTGCCGCCACGTGACCAGTTGCTGGCGCAGCTCCTGTCGGTGATCGAGCAGCCGCTGGTCGGCGTCATCGGGGTCGCGCAGCGCCTCGTCCAGGACGTGCTCTCCTGTGCCGAGCAGGCGGCGGAGGGCAAGGGCGAGCCGCAGGCGGCTGGCGATGCGGCAGCGGCGGCAGCACCGGCCGGCGACACCGCTCCCGCGGACGCGGAGGCGGACGCGGCCGGGGATGCCGGGCCGGCGTCCGGGGCCGGTGCAGATTCGACCGATTCTTCCGGTTCTTCCGAGTCGTCCCCACCCCCGGAGCCGTCCGGGGATTCGGAGGACGGCGACAAGCCGGCGGCTTCCTAGCGCCCGCCCGGCACGACACAGGCTTGCGATGCAGGTCCGCGTGCCCGCCTGCCGCCGGTCAAGCTACCGGCGCCGTCGCGTGCCCGGTCCTGTGATCTCGGGGTCGATCCAGGTCGATCCATCGCGTGCTCAGGAGATAGACGATCATGTCGGAAGCAACGAAGGTCCAGGAAGTGTTCGACCTCATCACCTCGATGACGGTGCTCGAGGTCAACGATCTCAAGAAGAAGTTCGAGGACGAGCTCGGTATCACGGCAGCGGCCCCGGCCATGATGATGGCCGGCGCGATGCCGGGTGCCGCGGGCGGCGTCGCGGAGGCGGCCGAGCAGACCGAGTTCGACGTCGTGCTGTCGTCGCCGGGCGACAAGAAGATCCAGGTCATCAAGGTCGTGCGCGCCATCACCGGCCTCGGCCTGAAGGAGGCCAAGGCGCTGGTCGACGAGGCGCCGAAGCCGGTCAAGGAGAAGATCTCGAAGGAGGAGGCGGACGACATCCGCGCCAAGATCGAGGAGGCCGGCGGCATCGTCGAGGTCAAGTAGCGCGTCACGGCGTCGCTGCGTCGCGAACCGCGTTGGCAGGTGCGGCAGGTGTGGTCGACCACCGGCCGGGTCCTGCCGGGTCCCAGCCCCCAGGGTGATGCGTTGCGCGTCCGCGGGTCCGACATCTCCTGGACCGTTCCCGCCCCGTCCGGCCGTGCGTCGCGGCACGCGGGCCGGCGTGCGCGGGGTCCGGCGACCGGTGCCGACGCCCGGTCGCCCGGGGTCGCCGCCTGGCGGCGACGGAAGGCGAGCCCATCGACCGAGTCTCTCCCGATGCGTGTGGCGTCACCGGCCCCTGCGACCGGTGGCGTTGCACCCGAGCCCGAGCGCGGGCGCGCCCCGACCGGCGCGTCTGCACGCCCCACGCCGCCGTGCGCGCACCCAGCCGTGATCGCGCACTGGCGGGTCTCCGTGTTGGCCCCGGACCTGGTCCCCTCCGACGGCTCCGCTCGACGGAAAGGTGATGTCCTTTGAGCAAGAAGTCGATTTCGACCGAACGCGTCAGTTTCTCCAAGATCGACGAGCGCTGGGCGGTCGAGCTGCCCAACTTCCTCGACGTGCAGCTCAGGTCGTTCAGCCACTTCCTGCAGGCGGACGTGCCGCCCGAGAAGCGCGAGAACATCGGCCTCCAGGAGGTGTTCAACAGCGTCTTCCCGATCAGCGACGCGCGCGAGATGTTCCTGCTCGAATTCGTGCGCTACGACCTCGGGCAGCCCAAGTACTCGGTCGACGAGTGCCAGGAGCGTGACCTGATCTTCTCGGTGCCGCTCAAGGCGACGCTGCGCCTCCACATCCGCGAGGAGAAGGACGGCGAGAAGCGCGAGAAGGAGATCATCGAGCAGGAGGTCTATCTCGGCGAGCTACCGGTCATCACCGAGAAGGGGACCTTCATCATCAACGGCGCCGAGCGCGTGATCGTCAGCCAGCTGCACCGCTCGCCGGGCGTGTTCTTCGACGAGATGATGCACCCGAAGGGCAAGAAGCTCCTGAGCGCCCGCATCATCCCGTATCGCGGCTCGTGGGTCGAGTTCTCGATGGACGTCAATGACATCATGTACGTCCACATCGACCGCAAGCGCAAGTTGCCGGTGAGCGTGCTCATGCGCGCGCTCGGCTTCACCACGGATCGCCAGATCCTCGAGCTCTTCTACGAGGTGTCCGAGCTCAAGACGAGCGGCGCGGGCTCGGTCAAGGAGGAGGACCTGGTCGGGCGCGTCGCCGCCGAGGACGTGGTGGACGTCGAGACCGGCGAGATCCTCCTCGAGTGCAACGAGGAGATCACCGACGAGTCGGCGCGCGGCGTCAAGGAGGCGGGGATCAAGACCGTCAAGGTCTTCGCCATCCCCAACCGGGACGAGGCCGACGTCATCCGCAACACCCTCAAGAAGGACAAGACGAAGACCGAGGACGAGGCGCTGGCCGAGATCTACAAGCAGCTCCGGCCCGGCGATCCGCCGCGCCTCGAGACCGCGCGTGACATCCTGAACCGGCTCTTCTTCAATCCGAAGCGCTACGAGCTGGCCAAGGTCGGGCGCTACAAGCTCAACCAGAAGATGCGCCACGAGTACCTGCTCGGCGGTCCCGAGCGGCTGAAGGCGCTGGGCCTCACGGCGCCGTCGGACGATGAGATCACCCTCTGCAAGGAGGATTTCATCGCCATCATCCAGTACCTGATGTGGCTGCGCCTCGGCATGGACCACGACGAGATCGTGGTGACGACCGACGACATCGACCACCTCGGCAATCGCCGCGTGCGCTCCGTGGGTGAGCTCCTGGCCAACCAGTTCAACCTCGGTCTGGCGCGCATGGCGCGCATCATTCGCGAGCGCATCT
>JASFRE010000030.1:0-17371 GCA_050115055.1 Candidatus Eiseniibacteriota bacterium
CGTCGATCTGGCCGGCACCACCACGGTCCAGGAACTGGCCGCGGTGCTGGCCGGCGCGCGCCTGGTGATCGCCAACGACTCCGGTCCGATGCACCTGGCGGCGGCGGTCGGTGCACCGCTGGTCGGTCTGTTCGGGTCGACCGAGCCCGGCTGGACCGCGCCGCTCGGCGGGATCGCCGTCACCACCGAGCCGCGCCCGGCCTGCGCCCCCTGCTTCGAGCGCACCTGCGACGTGGGCTATGTCTGCCTGACCGAGCTCGACCCGGCGCGCGTCGTCGAGGCTTCCGAACGGGCCCTGGCGGCGGCCGGGACGGCCACCAGCGAGCACCCCAGCGGCGATGGCTGACCGCGAGGTGGAGGAACGTCGCGCCATGACCGCGCAGGGGGACCGCCGGCCGGCCTGCTTCCTCGATCGTGATGGCACCCTGACCGAGGAGCGGGGATACGCCGCGACGGCGGCGGCGATCGCGCTGCTGCCCGGGGCGGCACAGGCGGTGCGCCGGCTCAACACGAGCGGCGTGGCGGCAGTGCTGATCACCAATCAGTCCGGCATCGGACGCGGCTACTTCTCGCACGCCGCGGTGGCCGCGCAACATGCAGCCCTCGAAGCGCTGCTGGCACGCGACGGAGCAGGTCTCGACGGTATCTACGTCTGTCCGCACCATCCGGCGGCCGGCTGTGGCTGTCGCAAGCCGGGTACGGCGCTTCTCGAGCGCGCTGCCGCCGAGCTCGGGCTGGATCTCGCGCGGAGCTACATGATCGGCGATCGGCCGGCAGACGTCGAGTGCGGCGAGCGCGCGGCGGCCGGGGGCTTCCTGGTGCTGACCGGCTACGGGCAGCAGAGCCTCGAGGCACCCGGTCGACGCTTCGCGGCGGACGCGGTCTGTCGCGACGTCGAGGAGGCGGTGGAACGGGTGCTCGAGCGACTCGGACGCCTGGGCGGTTGAACCCTGAACGGCCGTCCGCGAGGCGGGGTGGCGGTGCGATCAGGGCAGCTCTGCGGTGAGCCGCCCGCGCAGCGCGCCGAGCTGTGCCGTCAGGTCGAGGGGCGGCGCCGCCGCGGCGCGAATCAGCGTGTAGGCGTCCCCATCATCCTGCGTGCGATAGACGAGACCACGCGCCGCGGGGGGGACGCGCATGCCGATGGTCTCGAGCTCATCGAGCGTCGCCGGGAAGACGCCCTGCTCGGCGCGGTACAGCTCGAGTGCGAAGCGCAGCGCCTGGGCGTCACGCATCGCATAACCGTCACTCCCACCAGCCAACCAGTCGTGGCCGTGTGTCACCACCCCGAAGCAGACCGAGGCGGCGACGAGGAGGACGAGGCTGAGAACGCGCAGGAGCTGCTCGCCGCGCGCCGTCGGCTCGAGATCATCGACGTCGAGCTCGAGGATCTCCTCCGGGAGGTGGGCTTCGGAGCTCACCAGGATCAGACCCGCTTGATGCAGGGTCCACAGCGTCTCGCCGAGCGCGTACTCGGTCAGCGGGACCTGCCGGCCCAGCGCCTGCACGTCCTGGATGCTGTCGATCAGCTTGAGGAGCGCACGACCGTGGCGGGGCAGCTCGGCCGGTAGCGGCACGCCGTCCGCCCGTACGAACACGGTATCCGGCTGCACGATCTCGCTGATGCGCGCCCACTCGTCGATCCGGCGCATCCCCTCGAGCAGCACCCCCTCGGTGCCGAGCACCGGCAATGCCGGGTGGGGGATCACGTCGTGGGCGGTGAATTCGTAGTCGCCCTCGTCCCACTGGAGGACGTCGAAGATGATCTCCTGGAGGTAGTCGGTGATGGCGTCGGAGAGACTCTCCGGTTCGAGCACACCGCTGTCGTGCAGCACGGTCATGGCGTGCTGCTGGCGCTCATGACAGAGGCCGACGATCTTGCGGGCCGTGGGCGGCGTCAGCCGGCCGGTGTCGACGAGGAAACGCACGAAGCCACTCTGCCGGGCGGGATCGTGCTGCTCGACATCGACGATGCGCCCCTCGGCGAAGCTGAAGATGATGCTGGAGTCGAGATGCTCGAGGACCAGCGTGCCGCTCTTCTGCTGGGCGGAGACCACCTGCAAGATGTCGGCGAAGCTCCAGTCGGCGATGGTGCCGGAGAAGGCCATGATGTCGATCCTCCTGTCCGATCGGGGCGCTCGGGTCGCATCACCGGTCGGGTCGTGCGCCCGTGCGGGGTACGCGATCGCCTAGTCGTCGGTGCCGCTGCGCTCCAGACCGCCACGCACCGGGCCAGCCATCGGTACGAGGCGGCCGCGCACCGAGTGCTCGAGATCGCGCGGCTTGACGGTCAGGCCCAGGGCGATAGCCGACCCCAGTCCGGTGACGATCGTCGCCAGGGCGAGCACGTGGCCGAAGCCGATGCGAAACACGGTCGGCGCGGGCGGCATGAGGACGACCTCGGCACCGAGGGCAAACGCCATGACACCGCCCGCGCAGAGCAGGCAGCAGAGCACGGCCAGGAACGGCCGGTGCTTGCGCACCAGGCCGTAGCCCGGCAGCAGACAGACCAGAATGAGACTCCCGGGACCGAGGCGCCGCGCGCGGCGGCGGCGCCGACCGGCGGCGAGCACCTGCAGCAGCTGATCGGACGGGATGTCCCCGAGCTGCTCCGCGCAGCTGCGGCAGAAGATGCGCGACCGCGAGCGGCGCACGCAACGGCGGCAGACCTGCCGCCCGCAGATCGAGCACTCGAAGGTGGCGAGCCGGCGCCAGAGGCGGCGTCGCACCATGAAGGCCAGGGCCAGGGCCACCGCGAACAGTGGCCACAGGGGACCGCCGTTCCAGGGCAGGAGCATGCGCACGACGTAGGGACTGGCGATACCGCGCGGTGCACCCGTGTCCGCGGCGACCGACCAGAAGCGGCTGGTCGGTACCAGCGGTGCCAGGGGGGTGGCGGCCCCGCTGCCGCCACCGGTACTGACCGTCGCAAAGTCGAGCTTCGAGGCGCGAGCCATCAGGCGATTGGCGTCCTCGAAGCGCAGCATGCGTGCGAAGGCGATGGACAGGTTATAGCTGGCGACGGCGTCCTCAGGCGCCATCCGGAGCGCGTTCTCGTACTCGGTCGCCGCGCGCTGAACCGCGCCGGAGTCCCAGTGCGCATTACCCAGCGCGATGTGTCCGATCGTGTCGTCGGGCTGGCGCTCGACGTAACGCGCGAGCACGGCACGGGCACCGCGGCTGTCCCCGCTGCGGCGCAGGGCCTGGCCGCGGACGAGGTCGGCGAGGGGCAGCGTCTCGCTCAGCGCCTCCAGCCGTTCCTCGGCGGCGGGCGTCAGCGTGCCGTGTTGCGCACTGGCGAGAATCGTCGCGTCGTCGTGGAGCACCGGTGCCTCGAGCACCGTCGGTGCGAGCCCCGGGCCGATCGTGAGGACGAGGATGACCGCGGTCCCGGCCATGAGGAGCGCGCGATCGCCGCGCAGGTTGCCGCGCGATCCGAGCGCCAGCAGCACCAGCCCCACTCCCAGCGGGCCCAGTCCCCAGGCCAGCGGCAGGGCGAGCACGATCGCGGCGCCGGCGCCGGCCAGGCGCTCGCTGCGGGCCGGGCGCAGGCGTTCGTAGATCAGATGGTGGAGCGGCGCGAGGAGCGAGACGACGCGCGCAGCGACGAGCAGGGTGACGGCGATCAAGAGCATGCCGCCGAGCCACCAGCAAGCGCGGTTCAGGAGGACGGCCTGGAGTGGCCAGCTGGCGCGTACCGCCTCGAGCGCGGCGCGCAGCGCGCGCGGCAGGTGACGCGCGTCGCCCCTGGCATCGAGCCGTGCGGCGGCCAGCGCGGCGGGAGCGAAGCCCGGCCGGGCCTTCGCGAACGGTGCCAGGGCCGCCCGCGCCTCCTCGGTCTCGCCGTCGGCGAGCCGCTGGCGGGCGGCGATGAGCGACCGGTAGGGGGCCAGGTCGACCGGCAACGCGGCCGCCTGGAATGCCGCCAGCGTGTCGCCGGACGCCACCGCGTCGCCCTGGGCGGCGACCGGTGACCACCCGATCGGGATCGAGGTGACGGCGAACAACACCGCGAGCCGGAGGACGCGGTCCGGGAGATCGTCGAGTGGGCGCATCGGGCGCTCCGGGGATCGTGCCGTGCGACGGGCGCGCGGCGGTTGCGAGTCCTAGCGAGGCATCGGCGTACCACGTGTCGGTTATCGACCGTCCCGGAAGGGCTTCTGAACAGTGCCGTGTGTCCGCGGAGGGCGCCGCTGCGGTCGGGTCCCGTGGCCCAGGTCGATCGCCGTGAGCGGCGAATCACCGGCATGCTTGTTCCGATGCGAGGCGTCCGGCGAGCGTCGTCGGGCCGGCGAAGCGCCTTGCCGCACCTCGCACGGCGCCGGCCGGCGACCCCCGAGCGCCGCCGTCAACTTCTTCAGTGGCAATCGGTTAAGGTTGATTCGTGGACCGAAAAGGGCGTTGACATTCCGTATAGGGATCCCTAGACTGCTGTCGGCTTTTTCCGCCAACTCGGTAAAAGGTCGACACCTACGCTACAGGACGGGTGCTTCGGTCCGGAACGGGAGGCGGCTGGGGGGACTCGGGGACTGGACTCGGCCCCGTCGAGATCATTGCGTCTCGAACGGGCGCTCCTATCGTCGCATACCCTGATCGTAGTCACGCCTGACCCGGTGGTTCGCTAGCCACGGGAGCGCTAGCCTGAAGGGTCCCATGCGCCGGGGCCATCGAGGAGAACTCTCACATGTCGTATCGCAAGCGTCGCCATGAGCTCACACGCCTGGGCCTGGTTCTGTCGGTGGGGCTGTTGCTCCTGGCGCCGGTCATGGGCTACACCCAGGAGGAGGGTGGCGAGGAGGTCGATCCGGAGGCCGCGCTCGAGGAGCAGCTGGGGCTGGTGCCGACCCTGCCGCTCGAGACCGACGAGAACTTCGACCAGATCCCCGAGTCCGGCGGTGTCAGTGCCCGCGCCATCGAGCTCTTCGAGCAGGGCGGCGTCTTCATGTATCCGCTACTTCTTTGCTCGATCATCGGTCTGGCGCTGATTCTCGAGCGTCTGTGGACGCTGCAGCGCGCCCGCGTCAACACGCGCAAGCTCATGGATCGACTGCTCGGCGCCATGCGGGACAACGGTGTCGACGCGGCCATCGAGGTCTGCACGCGCACGCGCGGTCCGATCGCCGCCATCCTGCACTCGGGCCTGATGCGTGCCGACAAGGGCCCCGAGGCAGTCGAGAAGGCGATCGAGTCGGCGGGTGTTATCGAGATGTCCTACCTGCAGCGCTCGATGGTCTGGCTGGCGACGATCTCGACCATCGCACCGCTGCTCGGCTTCCTCGGTACCGTCTCGGGCATGATCAACGCGTTCGCCGCCATCGCTGCCGCCGAGCAGGTGAGCGCCAAGCTGGTGGCCAGCGGGATCCAGGAAGCACTCATCACCACGGCGACCGGGCTGGCGATCGCCATCCCGATCCAGCTCGCGCACAACTACTTCGTCTCGAAGATCGACAAGTTCATCACCGAGATGGAGGAGGCGTCGGTCGAGGTGGTCGACACCCTCGTCGACATGGAGCACCAGCAGGCGCAGAAGCGCGCCTAGGCGACGGGGCGCAACGCCGCGCCCGTCGGGGCGCCCGATCCGCCGGGGAGTACCGCAGGCATGAAGTTCAAGCGCATCAAGGTATCGGACGAGATCCCCAACTCGTCGATGTCGGATATCGCCTTTCTGCTGCTGGTCTTCTTCATCGCCACGACGATCTTCAATGTCGAGGAAGGCCTGACGCTGATCCTGCCGCCCAAGGATGCAGGGGTGCCGAAGAAAGTCTCCCGGAAGAACGTCATGGTGATCCACTCGGATGCCAACGGCAACGTCTTCGTCGACGACGAGCTGTGGCGTGACGTGAGTCGGCTCGACACCGAGGTGGCCAGGCGATACCGGGAAAACGACAAGCTCGTGGTGTCGGTCGAGTCGCACCCGAACAGCCGGTACAACGTGATGATCGACATCCTCGACGAGGTCAAGCAGGCGCAGGTACCGAGGATCTCGATCAAGACGTATAGCGGCGAGGGCGGTGGCGGCTAGCGGCGCCGGGACCGCCGCCGCCGGCTCGTAACGACGAGCCGCCTCGAGACCCCCACCGCGCCCGGCCGGTCGGGGAACCACGCAGGATCGGGGAGCACGATGAAGTTCGAGAAGACGGTGTCGACCGAGAGCAAGATCCCGACGTCCTCGATGGCGGATATCGCCTTCCTCCTCCTGGTCTTCTTCATGGCGACGACCATCTTCCGCCTCGAGGAGGGTCTGACGGTCACGTTGCCGCGGGCCGAGATGGGCGAGCGCGTACCGCGCGAGAAGATCGCGCACGTCTGGATCGACGGCCAGGGACAGGTGTCGGTGGACGACAATCTCGTGCGGATGCAGGACCTGGTCTTCATCCTGAACGAGAAGCTCAAGCAGAATCCGGCGATGATCGTGGGCTTCAACACCGAGGCGCAGGTCGAGTACAAGCTGATGGCGCAGGCGATCGACGCCATGAAGGAGGCGGGCGTGCTGCCGGTCTCATTCACGGTCAAGAAGCAACTCCAGGGGCAGTAGGGGGCAGCAGGAATGGCTAGCGAGCATGTCTCGGAGACTCCCAGCGGACGGACGATGCGTGCCGGTACCGAGTACTGGAAGCTCAACTCGCGCTACGTACGCTACTGTGCGTACGGCCTGCTGATCTCGGTTGTGGGGCACATCCTCTATCTGACCTTCGGACCGGCCCCCGAGGCCAAACCCTACGAGCTGCGCGAGAAGAAGATCGAGGTCATCGATATCCCGGACGAGATCTTCATCCCGCCGCCCCCGCAGGAGGTCGAGCGACCGCAGCTGCCGCAGGAGGCGGAGGTCTCCGACGAGGTCGACGAGGAGGAGACCATCGAGGAGACCGAGTTCAATCCGTTCCAGCCACCGGTGGCGCCGGCACGGCAGGCGCGGCAGGAGGCCTTCGTGGCCTTCGACACGCCACCCAGGGCGGTCCGCAAGGTCGAGCCCGACTATCCGGAGCTGGCGCGGCAGGCGCACGCCCAGGGCACGGTGCATGTCCAGGTGACGATCGACGAGACCGGGCGCGTGATCAACGCCGCCGTCATCAAGTCGGACACGATCCAGAGCCTCGAGGAGGCGGCGATCGCCGCTGCCTACAAGTTCCTGTTCACGCCGGCCAAGCAGCGTGACGTCCCGGTCAAGGCACGGATCGTGTTGCCCTTCCGATTCCGGCTGCGGGGCTAGGCCGGGGGCATCATGCCCGAGCGGAGCTTCCTCCAGCGACTCGTCGATGTCTACGTCGCGCCGGCGCGCGCCTTCGCTGCCATCGCGGAGCACCCGGCCGGCTGGTGGCAGCCCCTCGTCCTGGTGGCACTGCTGACGGCCGGTGCCATCTACCTGCTCATCGATTCGGTCATCCTGCCCTCCCAGCTCGAGGAGCTGCGCCGCCAGGTCGAGGACCCGGAGCAGCGTGCGGTCGCAGCGCGCTGGATGCGGACGGTGACCTGGATGGCACCCGCCATCGTGCCGCTGACCATCGTCGTCATCGGATTCGTCGCGCACGGCATCGCGCGGCTCGTCCTCGGTGGCGACGGCCGGGTCGTCCAGTCGCTCGCGGTGACCACGCACGCCTACCTGATCAACGTCGTCGGTGAGCTGGTGCGCGTGTCGCTCATGCTGGCGAAGGGGAGCCCGGAGGTCTTCCTCGGCCCCGCGGCGCTCCTGCCAGGCGCCCTCGAGGGGACGTTCCTCTTCCGGTTCATGGGGCAGCTCGACGTCTTCGCCGCCTGGAAGGTGGTGCTGATCGGCATCGGCCTCGCCATCGCCCACCGGCTCGACATGGCGCGCGTGGTGCGCGTCCTCGTCATCCTCTGGCTGGCCTGGGCCGTGCTGATGGCGGTACTGGGCGGCCTGGGCCCCCAGGGGACCAGCAGCTAGGGACGGCGCCGGAGGGCCGCCGCCAGTCACCGCGCAACCATCGTCCGGCGGGCGGCGTAGACTCTTGACGAACTGCATGTTGCCTGACGAGCGGGGGCGCCGCGGGCGGCCGGCATTGCCGCGCGGAGACACCCGTCACGCGCCGCAGCTCCGGCGCGGCGGCCGTCGCCCGGACAGCGCCCGGCAGAGGGGAGGACGCACTCGATGCATGAAGCTGGCTGGAAGCGACACGATCACGGCGACCGGCGCCTCGATGGGCATCGCCGCACCGCGCCGACGACGCGATGGGCGGGCAGGAGGGAGCCTCGCGGAACGCGCCGCGGCCATCTGGCGGCGCCCCTGCTGGCCATGACGACGGTCGTGGCGGGGCTGGTCATCGGCGCCGAGCCGGGCGCGGCGCAGACGCCATTGCCGACCGAGCCGCTCAGCGCCGATGACTGTGTGCGGATCGCGCTCGATCGCAATTACCAGGTGCGCCTGGCGCTGGATGCCGCCGATCGGGCGACCGGTCGCTCCCGGCAGGCGTGGGGCGGGATCCTCCCCAGCGTCTCGTCGGTGGCGCAGTACAGCTACGACAAGGCGGAGGGACCGGCATTCGGGGAGACGACCATCCTGCTCGGCGAGTCGGAGTCGGACACCCGCGTCCTGCAGGTCCGGCTGGACCAGCCGATCCTCGACCTGTCGAGCATCCACGGCCTGCGCAGCGCGCGCTCGTCGGCGCGGGCGACGGAGCGCGAGATCGGCAATGCCGAGATCGACGTCGCCCTGCAGGTGCGGATTCGCTACTACGAGTTCCTGAAGGCGCGACGCCTGCACGAGGTGCGGCTCGAGTCGGTCGACCTGCGCGAGCAGCAGCTGGAGCGGGCGCAGACCCTGTTCGAGGTCGGATCGGTCGCCAAGAACGACGTGCTGCAGGCGCGCGTCAACCTGCAACAGGCGCGGCTCGAGGAGATCCAGGCCCGCAACCTGGTGGCGCTCGAGCGCTCGCGACTGGCCCAGCTGATGGGATTGATGGTCGATGCAGAGTTCGACACCGTGGACAACCTGGAGATGTCGACCGGGGCGCCACTGGACTCGGTGGCGGTCATGGAGGAGGCGCTCGAGCAGCGCCCCGATCTCGAGGCGGCGCGGCTTCGCCTGCGGGCGGGTTCGATCTCGCTGAGCGCCGCCCGGGCCGGACGCTATCCGTCGCTCTACTCGAGCGTCCAGCGCAGCTGGATCGACCAGGCCTCGACGAGCCGCGCGGGTGGCATCGAGCTTGGTTCGAGCGAGTCGCTCACCAAGCGCTGGTCGGTGACGGCCGGGGTGCGACTCAGTGTCTTCGATGGGCTCCTCACCGAGGGCCGGATCAAGGAGGCCAAGGCGGCCGAGGCGTCGGCCGAGCACGAGCTGCGCCAGCTGGAGCTGACCGCGGCGCTCGAGGTGAAGGAGGCCCTGCTGGGCATCCGCGAGGCGCGGCTGTCAATCGCCTCGGCCTCCGAGGCGGTGGCGCTCGCCGACGAGAATCTGAAGCTCGCCGAGGAGCGTTACCAGCTCGGTTCGGGGACGCTGCTCGAACTCGAGGAGGCGCAGGTGGCGCTGATCGAGGCCCGCCGCTCGCTGGTCGAGGCGCAGGCGGCGCTCAAGGTGGCCGAGGCGCGCCTCGACAGTGCCTGCGGACGCCGGCCGTAGCGACGGCCCGCCGCCGGGACGGATGGTCGGGCGCGACGGCGCCGGGAGCGGTCGAGCATGCAAGAGAGTCCCGCCCCACGGGGCGTGACGCCGCTGATCGAGCTCAGGGGGGTCAGCCGGATCTACCGCATGGGCGAGGTCGAACTCCGCGCCCTGGACGGCGTCGATCTCGAGATCGACAGCGGCGAGTACGTGGCGATCATGGGGCCATCCGGCTCCGGCAAATCGACGCTCATGAACGTCCTCGGATGTCTCGACACGCCCGACACGGGCACCTACCGTCTGCAGGGCGAGGAGGTGCAGGGGCGCGACGACGACGCGCTGGCGCGGGTCCGCAACCGGCTCATCGGCTTCGTCTTCCAGACCTTCAACCTGTTGCCGCGAGCCGATGCCCTGCACAATGTGGAGTTGCCGCTCATCTACTCCGGCATGGAGGTCGCGCGGCGCCGGCGGCGCGCCGAGGCGGTGCTCGAGCAGGTCGGCCTGGGTGACCGCGTCCACCATCAGCCCAACCAGCTGTCGGGCGGCGAGCGCCAGCGGGTGGCGATTGCGCGGGCGCTGGTCAACGATCCGGCCCTGGTGCTGGCCGACGAGCCGACCGGCAACCTCGACTCGCGGACCAGCCAGGAGATCATGCAGGTCTTCGACACCATCCACACGGCCGGCAAGACCGTCGTCATGGTGACGCACGACGGGGAGGTCGCGCGACGGGCCGCCCGTCTGGTGCGCTTCTTCGACGGGCGGATCGTTGCCGACGAGCGCGCGACCGCCTCCGGCGCGCCGCCGGCATGACCGGCGCGGGGCCGGACGCGGCCCCTACGAGCGTGGCTAACTCCCGACATTGACCGGTTTTCGGGCGGCTGCCTATAATCCGCCACGACCCGCCTGCCGCCCTGCGTGGCGGCGTCCCGCAACGGTTCACCAACCGCCGCTTGACGGCCCCGTGGAGTCACATGGAACGCCCGGACGCTCGCTGTCTCGTTCGCTCGCAGCCTGCCCGCCTCGCCAACCGCCGGACCCGGTGTCCGCGCCCGGTGGCAGGGAGCGGTGCCTGGGGCTCGATCGCACGCCGGTTGCGGCATGCGCTGCCGCTGCCATGCGCTGTCGCGCTGCTCATCGCCGCCGGCGCGGCGCTCCTCCCGTTCGGCGGGACGGCGCGGGCCCAGAGCGACGACGAGCGCGCCTTCCAGTTCGCCGAGCGCCTCTACCGGGATGGTCTCTTCGAGCTCGCGCACGAGCAGTTCGAGGGCTTCGTGAGCGAGCATCCTGGATCGCGGCGGCTCGGCGAGGCCATGCTGCTCGGGGCCGACTGCCTCGTGCAGCTCGACCGCCAGCAGGAGGCCCTCGACCTGTACGAGCGCATCACGCGCCGCTTCCGGCAGGGGCCGTTCGGTTGCGAGGCAGCCTACAAGCGGGCTGCGATGCTCGCCGAGCTCGACCGGCCGGGCGAGGCGCTGCGCGCCTTCGACGTCCTGAAGGGCTCCTATCCGGACTGTGCGCGGCGGTACGACGCCGAGGTGGCGGCTGCCGACGCGCTGATCGTCCTCGGTCGGCCGGACGAGGCGCTGGCGCGGCTGGCCGATCTGCCCGGCGACCCGGAGCGGCCAGCGATGCTCGCCCGTACCGCGTACGTGCGTGCGCGGGCGCTGGAGGCGGCGGGCGAGCGGGGCAACGCGCTGGCGGCCTACGACGCCGTGGTGCAGCTCTTTCCAGCCACGGTCTGGGAGGACCGGAGCCACCTGCGGCGGGCCGAGCTGCTGGCGGGCGAGGGCTACCACGCCGAGGCGCTCGACGAGCTCGGGCTGGTGGGGGCGCATGGTCACCCGGAGGCGACCGCGCTACGCGCCGAGGCATTGCTGGCGCGCGCCGGCATCGAGGCCCGGCTGGGGCGGCATGAGGACGCCGGTGGGTCCTATGCCGCGGCCGCGGAGCTCCTGGCCGAGGTCGATGAGAGGGAGGCGGCACGGCCTGCACCGGGCGATCGGCGTGGCGGTGGCACGACGGAGCCCGCCGGCCAGGCGGCCACGGTCGACCAGGCGTGGGCCGAGGCGGCGCTGGCCTACGAGCGTGCCGGCGAGCGCAAGCGGGCGCTGGAGATGCTCTCGCGACTCGCCCGGCCGACGAGCGATCCGCGGCTGGGACTGCGCATGGCACTGGTCGAGGCGCGCGTCGCCCGCGAGGCCCGGGAGCGTGACCGCGCACGCGGTGCCCTGGACCGGCTCGAGAGTCTGGCCGCGGTCGACACGCTGGCGCCGCCGGTGCAGGTGCTCGCCGATAGCCTGGCCTTCGAGGGCCTGCTGCTCAGGGCCGCGGTCGAGACCGACGACGGGCGCGCAGCCGCCGCCGCACACCTCCTCCGGCGCTGGAATCCGGACGGCCAGCCGGCCATGCGGCGCGCCCGGCTCGCGCGACGGCTCGGCGACATCGAGCTCGAGGCGCTCGAGCGACCGCTCGAGGCACGCGGTGCCTACCGGATGGCGGTTGCGGCGTGGGAGGCGATGGAGCGTCCGGCACCGCCCGAGCTGTGGATTCGCCTCGGTCGGGCGGAGGAGGCGCTGGCGCACTACGATGCGGCGCGCGAGGCGTACCGCGCCGCCTATGTCGATCGTCCCGGCCACGCGCTGTCGTCGGAAGCGCGCGCTCGTGAGGCCTACGTGCGCGACTATCTCGACGTCGACTGGCAGATGGTCGCCGGCGCGCTCTCCGAGCTCGCCGAGCAGGCCCTCCGGGGCGAGCTGGGCGAGCGCGCGGCGCTCGAGCGGCTGGCACGCCTGCACGAGCAGCAGTCGAAGCGCTATGAGAAGGCGCTCCGACTCTACGAGGAGCTCCTGGCCGGCGGTGGAGCGGAAACGGGGGACGGCACGGCGCTCGACCGCGCATCCCTCCTCGACCACGCCGGCCGGGTGGCGATGCTCGCCGCACGGGCTCGCGGTGACGAGGACGAGCCCGACGCCGGCCTGCTCGCACGCGGCCGCGCCCACTTCGAGGAGCTGGTGACGGACTTCCCGGAGAGCGATCGCGCCGATGATGCACGCCTCGTCCTGATCGAGGCGGAGTTCGGCCGCCCCGACCGGGACCGTCACGGCGATCGCCGCCTGTCCGCCGAGGCGGCTGCCTACCAGCAGTTCTTCGAGGTCTACCCGCATTCCGACCGGCGTGCCGACGTGCTGGCGCGACTGGGCGCCATCTATCGCGATGCGGCCGAGGCGGCCGGGGGCGACTCGACCTCGTACGCCGTGGCGCGCGACTACTACGCCACGATCGTCCGCCAGACTCCCGACAGCAAGTTCATGCAGGATGCCGTCTACTGGCGTGCGGTCATGTCGGAGCGGCTGGGCGACAGCGTCGCGGCAGCCGCCGGGTTTGGCGACTACCTGCGGCTCTTCCCGCGTGGCACCTGGTCGCCGGAGTGCCATTTCGAGCTCGGCGAGCTGGCCATCGCCGACCGCCGGCTCGAGGATGCGGCGAAGCACTACGAGTGGATCGTCAGCGAGGCCGGCACGCACCGGCTGGCCGCACACGCCCGGGCGCGGCTCGGAGACTGTGCGCTGCTGGCCGGTGACACGGCGACCGCCCGGGCGCGCTACGAGGCGCTCATCGCCGCCGATCCGGACGGGCCGCTGGCCGACGAGGCGGTGCTGCGGTTGGCGGACGTCTCCGAGCGCGCCGGCGAGTGGGGGGCCGCGCAGGCGGAGCTCACCCGGCTGCTCGCCGATTATCCCGAGTCCGGGCACCGGGCCGAGGTCTTCCTGCGGCTCGGACGGCTCCGTCAGCAACGTGGCGACGCCACGGGTGCGGCCGATGCGCTCGAGCGCTTCCTGGACACACGGCCGGCGCCCGACCCGGCCGTCGCCCGCGGGGTGCGGTTCGAGCTGGCCGAGGCGTTGCGCAGCGCCGAGCAGCCGGAACGGGCGCTCGACGTCTACGAGGACCTGGCGGCGCGCGCCGACGGCGACACGGCAGCGCAGGCCGACGCGATGCGGGCACGCGCCGAGCGCGTCATGCTGCTCTACGACCTCGATCGGGAGAAGGACGCACGCCGCTCGGCGGAGCGCTTCGCGAAGGAGCACCCGGACGCGACCGGCTGGCAGCTCGAGATCGCCGTCTCGCGTGGCAACTACCTGCTGCGGCATGACCCCGGTGCGGCGCGCGCCCACTTCGAGACCTTGCTCGCCGAGCACGGTGACGGACCGGCGGGAGATCGCATCCTGTACGGGCTCGGGCTGACTGCCATGCGCGCCCAGGACTGGGAGGAGACCATCAGCCGTCTCGAGACGCTGGTCGAGCGCTATCCGGAATCGCGGCTGCGGGCGACCAGTCACTTCAAGCTGGGGACGGCCTACTACACGCTCGAGCGCTACAACGACGCGGCCGGCCACTACGCCGAGGCGCGCCGGCTGGCCGACGATCCCGACATGGTGGCGGATGCGTCGCGCAACCTGGGGCTGGCGCTCGAGCGCGCCGATCGCTATGACCAGGCGGTCCGCGTTTACCGCGAGCTGGCGCGCGATCATGCCGACACGCCGCTCGGCCTGTACGGGGCGTTCAAGATCGGATTCGTCTACCAGGAGTGGGGGAAGCTCGAGCAGGCGATCGCCGCCTACCGCGAGGTCCTGCCGCGGCAGTCGGGAATCGCCGCCGCCGAGACCCAGTTCTGGATCGCCGAGTGCTACGAGACCGCCGGCAAGCTGGAGACGGCCGTCGCGGAGTACCTGAAAGTCGGTTACCTGCACCCGGACTCCGGCATGTGGGCCGGCACGGCTCGCTACCGGGCCGGAGGTATCTACGAGCAGATGGGCCGCCCGGACGAGGCGCAGGCGATCTACACCGCCCTGGCCGCCGACGATCCGGGTGGTGAGTGGGGCGGTCGCGCGGCCGAGCGCCTCGAGCTCCTCAGCCAGGACCCGAACCAGGACTGACCCCGGGGAGGGTACCGGCCGGACGGCGGTGGGAGCGACCAGCGGCGGCGGCGAGTCCGCCGGTGACCGGGCGCGCGGTGCGCGAGCCGGCCGCCGGCCAGACGGGATGACCAGCACGGTGAACGCCATCTCGGTGCGCGGTGCGCGCGAGCACAACCTGAAGTCGATCGACGTCGAGATCCCGCGCCACCGGCTGGTGGTCCTGACCGGCGTGTCGGGCTCCGGGAAGTCGTCGCTGGCCTTCGACACGATCTACGCCGAGGGCCAGCGGCGCTACGTCGAGAGCCTGTCCGCCTACGCGCGCCAGTTCCTCGGACAGATGGAGAAGCCCGATGTCGAGGCGATCGACGGACTCTCGCCTGCCATCGCCATCGAGCAGCGCACCGCCGCCCGTAATCCGCGCTCGACCGTCGCCACGACGACCGAGATCTACGACCACCTGCGGCTGCTCTACGCCCGTGTGGGTCAGCAGCACTGCCCTGACTGCGGCGAGCCGGTCGGGGCGCAGACCGTCGAGGAGATTGTCGATCGCCTGAACGGCCTGCCGGCCGGGACACGCATTCTCATCCTGGCGCCGCGTGTCCGCGGCCGCAAGGGCGAGCATCGTGCCCTCCTCGAGGAGGCGCGACAGGCCGGGTTCCTGCGGGCGCGCATCGACGGCACGCTGGTCGACCTGGATGGCGATCTGCCGGCCCTCGACCGGCAACGTCGCCACACGATCGAGATCGTCGTCGATCGGCTGAAGATCGGCACGGCGCGGGAGGGACGGCTCGCCGACTCGCTGGAGACGGCGTTGCGCACCGGTGAAGGTGTGGTCACCGTGCAGATCGTCGACGGCGAGGCCCTTGGTTTCGCGGAGACTGCGGCCTGCCTGCGCTGCGGGCGTAGCTTCGAACCACTCGAGCCGCGCAGCTTCTCCTTCAACAGCCCCTACGGTGCCTGCCGCGAGTGCGACGGACTCGGCACCCATCTCGAGATCGATCCGGAGCTGGTGATCCCAGACCCGGGCCTGTCGATCTCCGGCGGCGCCATCCGTCCCTGGAAGTCGACCGACGGCAAGTGGTACGGGGGCATGCTGCGCGCCATTGCCAAGCAGTACGGTTTCTCGCTCGAGACACCCTTCCGCCGCCTGCCGAAGCGCGTGCGTCACATCGTGCTCTACGGCTCGGGGAGCGACGACGTGCGCTTCAGCTGGAACTCGAAGCGCATCTCGGCCGAGATCCGCCGGCCGTTCGAAGGTGTCATCCCGAGTCTCAAGCGACGTTTCAGGCAGACCGCGTCGGCGGCGATCCGCGAGGAGATCGGCCGCTACATGGCGCCGCGCCCCTGCGCGGGCTGCGGCGGCTTCAGGCTCAGGCCGGAGAGCCTCGCCGTGCGTGTGGCGGGGCGCTCGATCGGCGAGGTCAGCACGCTGTCGGTGGGCGCGGCGATCGGGTTCTTCGAGGAGCTGGAGCTCGGAGCGCGCGAGCGACGGATCGCACGTGATCCGCTGAAGGAGACCCTGGCCCGCCTCGGATTCCTGCGCGACGTCGGGCTCGATTACCTGACGCTCGACCGCTCGGCGGCGACGCTCTCGGGTGGCGAGGCGCAGCGCATTCGCCTGGCGACACAGATCGGCTCGCGCCTGACCGGCGTCCTCTACGTGCTCGACGAGCCTTCCATCGGGCTCCATCAACGCGACAACCAGCGGCTCCTGGCGACGCTGCGCGGGCTCCGCGACCTCGGGAACACGGTGCTCGTCGTCGAGCATGATCCGGACACGATGCGCGCCGCCGACCACCTGATCGACCTCGGCCCGGGAGCAGGCGAGCATGGCGGCGAGGTCGTGGCGGCCGGTACGCCCGCCCAGGTGATGGCGCACCGGACGTCGCTCACCGGTGCCTACCTCTCCGGCCGGCGCGCGATTCCGGTGCCGGCGACGCGTCGCCCCGGCAACGGCCAGTCCCTCACGATCCGCGGCGCGCGGGCCAACAACCTGCGCTCGATCGATGTCGCGTTGCCGCTCGGTCGACTCACCTGCGTCACCGGTGTGTCGGGATCCGGCAAGTCGTCGCTGGTGGTGGATGTCCTCTACCGCGCCCTGGCGCGCCACTTCCACGGCGCCACCACCGCCCCCGGCGCCCACGACCGCATCGACGGGCTCCAGCACATCGACAAGGTGGTGGAGATCGACCAGTCCCCGATCGGGCGCACGCCGCGCTCCAACCCGGCCACCTACATCGGGGCCTGGACACCGATCCGTCAGCTCTTTGCACAGCTGAAGGAGGCCAAGGTGCGTGGCTACGGCCCCGGGCGCTTCAGCTTCAACGTGAAGGGCGGCCGCTGCGAGGCGTGCGCCGGCGATGGTCTGGTGAAGATCGAGATGCACTTTCTGCCCGACGTCTACGTGACGTGCGACGTGTGTCGCGGGCGGCGCTTCAGTCGCGAGACGCTCGAGGTGCGCTATCGTGGACTCTCGATCGCGGACATTCTCGATCTGAGCGTCGAGGAGGCAGCCGGCTTCTTCGAGTCGATCCCCGCCATCCACCGCCGGCTCGGGATGCTGCGCGACGTCGGACTGGGCTACCTGCGGCTGGGGCAGCCGGCGACGACGCTGTCCGGCGGCGAGGCGCAGCGCGTCAAGCTGACAGCCGAGCTCTCCAAGGTGGCCACCGGGCAGACGCTCTACATCCTCGATGAACCGACGACCGGGCTGCATCTCGAGGATATCCGCGTCCTGCTCGAGGTGCTGTCGAAGCTGGTCGAGCGCGGTAACACGGTCGTGGTCATCGAGCACCAGCTCGACGTGGTGCGCGCCGCCGATCACGTCATCGACCTGGGTCCCGAGGGTGGGGAGGGGGGTGGGCAAATCGTCGCCACGGGGACGCCGGAGGAGGTG
>JASFRE010000031.1:0-17055 GCA_050115055.1 Candidatus Eiseniibacteriota bacterium
GTGCCCGGAGGCGGGGGTGTTGGCGGGTCTTCCGGCGGATCCTCGTTCCCGGGATCGTTGCCCGGATCGCTCGGGTCGGTGCCCGGATCGCTCGGGTCGGTGCCGGGGTCGCTCGGGTCGCCGGTCGCGGGCGTGTCGTCGTCGACGGTGTCCGTCCCGGGCGGGGCGAGGGTCTCGAAGCATCCGCCGAGACCGAGGCTGCCCGTGATCAGGAGGAAGGTCGTCAGCAGGGGGAGGATGGCAAGGCAGTGAAACCGGGGTACGGTCATGCTGCTCTCTCCAGGGTGTCAGTCTCAGTTGCACCTGCATGCATGACGCACGGTGTCCGCGGCGGACGGCGTCGCACGTCGGGCTGCGCCGGAGCAGCAAGCGATGTGCCGTCGAGGGGCTCCCCGGTGGTGCCCGTAAGCCGATCGCCTGGACGGGCTTGTTGAGAGCCGTGCGCGGCGCGCGGCCGGAGACCTCCGACGGACTCGTCCAATGCACGCCGTGCAATCGCGTTTCGCGCCTGCCCGCCATGACGGGAAGCCGCGGAGCGACGTGCTGATGCGGACTTGCCGGAGATCGGCGGGGCGGATGCCCCGCGAACATGAGACGCGGGTTCAGGGACTGGGCTCAAACGCCCGGCCAGGACACCCAGCCGGCGCGTCCGGTGAGGGGCTATACTCTCGCTCCGGTGAGCGGCGGACTCCCCGGACGGGCAGTCGTTCCGGCCGCGGCGTCACGATCACCGGTCGAGGGAGATGCGCACGATGCTCGAACGGCTGTTCCGACTGCGCGACCACCAGACGACGGTCGGCCGCGAGGTGATCGGCGGCGTCGTCACCTTCATGGCGCTCTCCTACATCCTCTTCGTGCAGCCGGTGATCCTGTCGAGCGGCGCCATGACCGAGCCCATGGATCATGGCGGCGTCTTCGTGGCCACCTGCGTGGCGAGCGCCCTCGCCTGCCTGCTGATGGGACTCTGGGCGCGGCTGCCGGTCGCCCTCGCCCCGGCCATGGGGCACAACGTCTTCTTCGCGTTCACGGTCTGCGGCGCGGCCGCGATGGGCTGGGGCTGGCGCCAGGCGCTCGCCGCCAACCTGGTGGCGGGCAGTCTGTTCGTCCTGCTCGCGGCGGGCGGCCTGCAGCAGGCGCTGGCCCGCAGCATCCCCGACTCCCTCAAGTACGCCATCGCCGTCGGCATCGGGCTGCTCATCACCTTCGTCGGCCTGCAGTACGGCGGGCTGGTGGTCGACGACCCGGCGGTCTACGTGCGCCTCGGCGACCTCGGGTCGCCGGTGGCGCTGCTGACGCTCACGGGGCTCGCCCTGACCGGCGTCATGATGGCGCGTGGGGTACGGGGTGCGCTGCTGTACGGCGTGCTCGCCACCACCCTCATCGGGCTCGTGGCCTCGGAGCTCCGCGGCGATGTCTGGGACTACCGGCTGGTGACCTGGCAGGGTGTGGTCGGGCCGGTGCCCGGGGCCGGGGAGACGGTCGGGGGGGCGCTGCGCGGGCTCGGCGGGCTGTTCGGCGGCCACGGTGTGCTCGACTGGCTGATCATCGTCTTCGTCTTCCTGATCCTCGACATCTTCGACACCGTCGGGACGCTGGTCGGCGTCACCGAGCGCGCCGGGCTGGCACGGGACGGCGTGATCCCCGGCCTGCGGCAGGCCCTGCTCGCCGACGGGGTCGCCACCGTGGCCGGCGCCGCGATGGGCACGACGACGATCACCAGCTACGTCGAGTCGGCGGCCGGCATCGCCGCCGGCGCCCGCACCGGTCTGGCGACCGTCGTCACCGGCGCCCTGCTGCTCGCCTCGCTCTTCTTCTACCCGCTGGTGTCGATGGTCGGCGGCACGGTGCTGGTGAGCGCCGCCGAGCTCGGTGCGATCGTTCCCGCCGGCGGCGACGCGGCCCCGGCGGTCGCCTGCCACCCGGTGATCGCGCCGGTCCTCATCCTGGTCGGCTGCTACATGATGCCGGTGATCCGGCGCATTCGCTGGGACGACATCGGCGAGGCGTTGCCGGCCTTTCTCACCATCGTCGTCATGCAGTTCGGCCTCTCGATCTCGCACGGCATCGCCTGGGGCTTCATCGCCCACGTCGTGCTCATGGTCGGTCGCGGCCGGGCACGCGAGGTGCACCCGCTGGTCGCGGTGTTCGCCGTGCTGCTGGCGCTCTTCCTGGCGTCCGGCTGAACGGGCGATCCGGACGATCGCCGCCCGCCGCGTCCGGCCATGCGTCGCCCGTAACGCAACGCACCCGCGACCCCTCGCGGGGTGCGGGTGCGTCGGGTTCTCGCGGGCCGCGCGGGCCGGCCGCGGAGGTCGGTCTGGCTCGGTCTAGCGGACGACGAGCAGCTTGCCGCTCGTCACGCGGTCACCGGCCTCGAGCTGCACGAAGTAGACGCCGGCGGCGACGTCACGACCGTCGAGGTCGACGCCGTCCCAGGCGAGCGTGTGGCGCCCGGCCTCGAGGTTGCCCTCGTAGACCGATGCCACGGTGCGGCCCTGCACGTCGAAGATGTCGAGCGCGACGTGCGCCGCCGCGTTCAGGTCGAACGACATGCGGGCCTCGGGGATACCCGGGCCGAGCGGCAGGATCGCCATCTTGAGCTCGGTCGGCAGGGCACCGCTCTCCGAGTCGTCGACCCCGGCCGCGCTGCGCACGACCGGGCTGGCGACGAGCGCGAAGTCCGCATCGAGGTTGTCGGTCTCGAGGTGGTTGTCCTCGATCAGCTCGACCGTCTCGACCTCGATGGTCCAGGTGCCGGCGTCCGGCTGCAGCACGAACACGTTCTCGACCGTGTTCTTGTCGTCCGGCGAGCCACCCGGCACCGAGTACGGCGAGTCCAGGAGACCGGCGTTGCCGTAGAACACCGTGCCACCCGGCGAGATGACGCGCAGGTCGAGGTCATTGATCCGGTGCTGCGACTGCACGGCCGGATTGCCCGGCGGGTCGGCATAGGTCATCGTCACCTTGAAGAGCGGCGTGCCCGCATCCACCTGCACCTCGTAGGTCTGGGTGGCGAACGGCGGCAGGACGTCGGTCTCGTTCACGACCAGGATCTGGTCGCGCAGGTCGTACATGCGGCCGACGTCCGGCATGCCCCAGCCCTGGTGCATGCGGTTCAGGTCGTGCCCGGTGCCGATGAAGTTGTACTGCTCGGCGGTGTTCACCATCATCGCCTTGGCGGTGGTCATGTGCGAGCGATTGGCGAAGACCGAGCCGCCCGGCAGGACCGTGTTGCCGAAGATGCCGTCGGACCACATCTGGAAGAAGAGACCGACGTGCCCGCAGATGATCGGCGTGGCACCGCTCGTCCCACCGAAGGAGCTGGTGTACGACGTGGAGCCGCAGCAGGTCGTGGTGCGGATGTTGTCGTAGAAGTGGGTGAGCGTCGGCTTGATGCGCCCGTCCGAGGCCGGGCCGGTGCTGGCACCGTTGCACCAGCAGTCGTCCGTCTTGGTGAGCGTGTTGTAGTGGCGGACGCCGCCACCGGAGATGATGTTCTTCGCCCACGCCTGCGGCCGCGAGTCCTCCCAGCCCGAGTTGCTCTGCGACTGGCAGAAGGTCAGGTCGAAGTCGAAGAGGAGGGCGTCGTGGTCGGCCGAGATGGTGGTGTACTGCGTGGTCCGCGGGCTGCCGACGCTCGAGGTCTGGAAGATCGCCTCGTACTCCGGCAGCAGCAGCTCGCCGGCAGCGGCGTAGCGGCTGGGGCCGGTCAGGCCGAAGTAGTCGTAGTCGGCGACGATGCCCTGCGCGTTCGGCAGCATGCCGCGGGCATTGGGGTCGCCGGTGCCGTCCCCGAAGTTGATGCCCGAGGTCGAGGCGCCGTGCGACGCGGAGCCGATGACGCCGTGAGCGATCAGCGGGTGATGCTGGAAATCGACGTGGATCGTGTTGAAGCCGGCGTCGAACACCTCGGCGCGCACGCCGGTGCCGTCGTAGCCGGCCACGGTCTCGATGTGATTGGCGCCGCCGATCTCGCGGGCGATGTTCATGTCCTCCTCGTAGGGACCCCAGCGGTCGATGAAGAGGATCTCGTCCCAGCTTGCCACCTCGAGGAGCTGCTCGGGTGTGAGCAGGGCGCGCACCAGCATCTTGCCGGCGTCGGCCTTCTCGACGATGCCGCCGATCGAGCCGATGCGGCCGGCGACGACGCTCTTCTGGTCGACCGCCAGCACCTGGATGTTGTAGATCTGGTTCGGGAAGTAGACCTCGGCCTGGTCGAGGTGCTCGACCATGTACTCCTCGAGCCGGTAGGCGACGTGGTAGGGACCGACCCAGCGCACGAAGGGCAGCGCCTCCACCGCGTCACGGATCGACGAATCCATGTCGACCAGGTAGGCGAGCTGCGCGACGTATTGCCGCACGGTGCCGCCGAGCGCCTCGATCTGCGCCTTGAAGACCTCGAGCGGCTGCGTGTGGAGCTGCACCAGGAAGAGGCGGCCGTCGGCCGGCTCGGTGAGACGGGCATCGACCTCCGGCGTCCCCGCCAGCGGATCGAAGCGTCCATAGCGCAGGCCGAGCTCGTACGACGTCTGCTTGACGCGCACCAGCTCCTGGCCGTCGAGGCTGACCCCGTAGTGGGGTGCGAAGGTGCCGTCATCGATGCGCTCGTCCCAGGTGGCGAGCACGACCGACGATCCCTCGACCGGGATCATCCGCGCGTTCTCGACCTCGCCGCGGGCGGCGTCGAACGGGACCCCGTCGATCGTCAGATCGATCTGGCTGGCGATCGCCGGCGACGGTCCGAACCCGGCGATCAGGAACACGAACACTCCGAGGCCGATCCATGCGGGGACCCGGCCGCCCAAAACTCTCGTCCGGTCGTTCTTCAGCATGCTTCCCTCTTCGCCAAATATGAGTGGAGACGATGCGTCCGCCGTCGCCGCCGCCAGGTGGATCTCCTCGGGGTCGCGTGGCCGCGCCGACGGTGCTCGTTCCGGGCTGTCCGACAGACGCCACCACGCCCGCGATGGCGCCATTGCGGTTGCTTGCTGCTCGGTTGATGCGGCGGCCGACCGCTCAGCGGGGTTCAGGGGGTGCTGGCGGATGCGGTGCCGGCCGGTTCGTGGCGCCGCCCGCAGGGAGCCGCGGCGCTCGAACACCTCCACAGTGTAGCGCAGATCGGCCGACCGTACCTAGCCGCGATCCGGCGCCCTCGAGCAGAAGCTGTAACCTATTATAAATATGAAATTTGGATTCCTGGAGGCGGAGCCCCGGGGGGCCCCCGGAGAGCCCGGTTCCACCGCCAGGGTGCGGTGCGGTACCGTACTCGTTGCCGTGCGTCGCTCCGGCAGGCGCAGCGGCGACGTCCGCCGGCAGCCGCCGGCGACCGGCAGAGCGCGCGCGGCCGCCGCGGCTCCTGGAACCTGCCTGGCGAGAGGGAACGGCCTTGGAGAGCAAGACCTTCCGGGTGCCTTCGATTCACTGCGATCACTGCGTGCAGACCATCGAGCGCGAGGTCGGCGCGCTGCCGGGCGTCACCAGCGTCTGGACCGACGCCGCTTCCAAGTCGGTCACCGTCAGCTGGGAGGAGGCCGTGGTCGACTGGGAGCGGATCCGCGGCCTGCTCACCGAGCTCGAGTTCGCCCCGGCGGAGTAGACCGCCGGCGGACTGCTGCGGCGGCGCTGCGGCCGTGGCACCGGCCGGGCGGGGGGCCCGGCGCTCGAGGTGATCTGCCTCGCGATCGCCGGCCGAGCGCCAGCGGGACCGATCAGCCCCAGGTGGCGACGCGCGTCGGCAGGCGTGACAGCACCTCGGCGCCGTCCGGCGTGACCAGCACGTCATCCTCGATGCGGATCCCGAAGTCACCGGACAGGTAGACGCCCGGCTCGACCGTGACCACCATGCCGGGGCGGAGGGCGTCGCGTCGTGTGCCGGTCAGCCAGGGGCGTTCGTGCACGTCGAGCCCGATACCGTGGCCGAGCGAGTGGGTGAAGTGCTCGCCATATCCGGCGGCAGCGAGGGCGGAGCGCGCCCTGCGATCGCAGGACCCTGAGCGCACGCGCGGGCGGATCGACTCGATCGCCGCTTGCTGGGCGGCGCGCACGGCGTCGTAGGCGTCGCGGAGGCGGCGCGGCGTGCCGGGCGGCAGCAGGGTCCGGGTCAGGTCGGAGCAGTAGCCGTCGACGCGCGCTCCCCAGTCGACGAGGACCACGTCGCTCGAGCGCAGGCGGCGCGCGCCGGGCCGGTGGTGGGGCACGGCGGCGTCTGGACCGAAGGCGACGATCGGCTCGAAGGCGTCGTCGTCGGCGCCGTGCTGGCGGTGGAAGGCGCCGATCTCGAGGGCGACGTCACGCTCCCGCACGCCCGGGCGAAAGAGCGGACGCACGTGGTGGAAGCAGCGCTCGGCGAGCCGTACGGCGCGCCGGATGGTCTCGATCTCTCCCGTCTCCTTGACCGCACGGACCGACTCGACGACGCCGCTCACCGGCCGGCAGCGGCGCGCGCCGAGGGCGCCGGCGAGCCGCACGGCACGGGCGTGCGACAGGTGGTCGGCCTCGAAGCAGAGCCGGCGGACGCCACGGCCGCGGATGGCGGCGCGCAGCGCCCGCCCCGGATCGCCACCGATCAGGTCGACGCGGTCGGTATCGACCTGCGACCGTGCGGCATCGATGTAGCGCGCATCGGTCAGGTAGATCGACTCGGCCGCGGCGGTGACGATCAGGTAGGCATTGGATGACGTGAAGCCGGTCAGGTAGCGCTGGTTCGTCGCACCGGTGACCAGCAGGGCGTCCAGATCGTGGCGCGCGAGGGCACGCGCCACCTTGTGCAGGCGGTGTCTCACGGGTGGCGCTCCTCTAGCGATAGCTCGACTTGATCGCGCCCCAGGTCGTGGCCTCGATGGCGCTCGGCGGGCAGGCCGCCCCGAAGGCGCCGATCTGGATGCCGCACGGCGAGGCATTCTCCGTGCAGGGCGAGTTGTCGGCCAGCGTGAAGTCGATCATCGACGGATTGCAGTGCAGCGGGTCGGCCGAGATGTTGCTGTTCATTCCCGTCTGGTCCGGGAGCCGATCGTAGTCGATCTCGTTGTCCCAGACGTCGTTGCACTGGAAGCTGAGATTCGGCACGGTGGCCGGGTCGATCGAGACGCCGGCGACCTCGCAGCTGACGATGATGTTGCTGAAGATCTCGACCGCGTCGGTGGTGGCGTCCGACCGGATCGCGGTGCGCCCGAGCACGTGCGTGTTCTGGCTCAGCGTCGTGGTCGGATTGGTCACCACCCAGAGGGCGCCCGAATTGCTGTAGAAGAGGTTACGCTCGATGAGGACGGTCGGTCCGGTCTGCAGGCCAGGCCCGAGCTCGATGTCGCCCTGGCGCACGCCGGCAAGATTGAAGGTGAACGTGTTGTCAGCGATCGCGCCGCCGCCGATGTAGCGCACCGCGGCGCCGTTCTCGGCGGTGTTGGTCGAGAACGTGTTGTCGCGCAGCTCCGGAGCGCCGCCGAAGCACGCGAAGCCGCCGCCTTCGAGCCCGGCGCGGTTGGCAACGAAGAGGTTCTGCTCGACGAGCGGCGAGCTGTCGAGCTCGCAATACATGCCGCCGCCCTGGCCGCTGGCGTCATTGGCATTGAAGACGTTGCCACGCACGGTCGGGCTCGACTCGACGCAGAGCAGACCGCCTCCCACCGAGTTCCAGGAGCCGGTCGGGCCGTTGGCGCGACCGTTCTGGATGGTCAGGTTCTCGATCAGGGTGCCGGCGGAGACCCCGCTGGCGAAGATGCCGATGCCGGCGCCGCCACCGTCGATGATGGCGAGCGGGTCGCGCGCCGCGGCCCGGGCACCCGGCCCGGCGCCGATCAGGTGGATGCCGTCGCGCATGAAGACGCTGGCCGTGATGTCGACCGGGCTGCCGTCGATGTCGACCGTGCGGGTCGTTTGCTGCGCATAGGTGCCGCCCAGGACGAGGACCGAGTCACCCGGCGCGGCCATGTCGATGCACGGCTGGATCTCCGAGCAGTCGCAGTCCTCGTTCGGCGGATCGCAGCCGGCCTCGACGATCCAGGTCGCGGCGGTGGCGGTCGCGGCGGCGACGAGGGCGAGGGCGAGCACGGCGAGACCGCCGACCGTGGCGGGAACGACGCGGCGGAGGTGCGTGGTGCCGCGACGGGCGGCGCGGATGGGGCATGCGTGCATCTCGAGACTCCTCGACGCGGGCGGTTTCCGGGAACGCTCCCGATCGGTGCCGTGGGGCGAAGACGCGTGGCTCGGGGGCAACGGGCTGCCGCAGTCTAGCGAACCGCGCGACGGCGCGGCAAGACGCATCCAGGCGTGATCGGAGCACGCCGGCGTGGCACGTGCGGCACCTGCCCCGGAAACCGGGGCACGCTTCTTGCCGCTACGGAGAGCGGGTTGCCTGGCGCGCCGCTGCCCCCCGGCGGCGCGGGTCCACCATCCGCCGCCGGGCACCCGCCGGCCGGACGGGGACGGGGCGAGCCGACGCCCCGGCGCGGGAGAACGCCCCGGGCCCGCGCTTCCCGGCCGCACCGGCGACGGCCGCACCCTGCACGGCCGAGGAGCGGGGAGGGGCAGGACACCAACCCGGAACGCATCCGATCGGGAACGAGGTCACGTCATGATGCACCATGCCGTTGCCCACGGGATCCGGCGGCGCCGTGTGCCCCGCGTCGCGCCGGCCGGCAGCCGGCTCGGGTTCACGCTCGTCGAGCTGATGATCGTCGTCACCATCATCGGGACGCTGGCGGCGATCGCCACCCCGAACTTCATGCGGCAACGGGAGACCGCCAAGGTGGCGCGGACGGCGACCGAGATGAGGAGCCTGGTCAACGGCTTCGTGGCCTACTACGCCAAGCACCTCAGGTACCCGCCCGACAGCCACGAGACCCTCCCTCCCGGCATGGAGGAGTTCATCAATCCCGCCATCTGGTCGGAGGAGACGCCGCTCGGCGGCCACTACAACTGGGAGGGACCGGACCAGTACCCCTACGCCGGTCTGTCGATCTTCGAGCCCACCGCCGCCGACGAGCTCATCGTGTTGCTCGACCGGATGCTGGACGACGGCGACCTCGCGGTGGGCCGCTTCCGCACCGGCGAGAACGGGCGGCCGACGCTGGTGATCGAGGAATGAGATCCGGGGCAATCGATCGCGGGTGGCGGCGCGGCGGTGGCTGGAGGCCGCGCCCGGCCCGTGGCATACTCCCCGTTCTCGTTCCGTCCTGGCGGCCGGGGGCGCGAGCGTGCCGCAGGCGACACGCGTCCCCCGCGACCGTCGATCGACGATGCGATCCGGGGAGTGACGATGCGCCACCGACGTGTGAGCTTCACCAACGCCAACGGCGAGCGCCTGGTGGGCCGGCTCGAGCTGCCGCTCGCCGGGGCGCCGCGCGCCCATGCGCTCTTCGCGCACTGCTTCACGTGCAACAAGAACCTGCGGGCGATCGGCAACATCAGCCGGGCGCTGACCGACCAGGGGTTCGCCGTCCTGCGCTTCGACTTCACCGGTCTCGGTGAGAGCGAGGGCGACTTCGCCGACACCAACTTCTCGTCCAACGTCGACGACCTGGTGGCGGCCGCCTCCCACATGGAACGGGAGCACGCGGCGCCGCAGGTGCTGATCGGTCACTCGCTGGGCGGTGCGGCGGTGCTGCAGGCCGCGTCGCGGATCGAATCGGTGCGCGCGGTGGCGACGATCGCCGCTCCCGCCAGCCCCACCTACCTGCGGCGCCACCTCGCGTCCGCCCGCCAGGAGATCGAGGCGCACGGCGAGGCGGAGGTGGAGATCGCCGGGCGACCGATCCGGATCAAGCGTCAGTTCCTCGAGGACCTCGAGCAGCATCACATGGACTCGGTGATCGCGGAGCTCGATGCCGCGCTCCTCGTCCTGCACTCACCGGTCGATGACGTGGTGGGCATCGACAACGCCGCGCGCATTTTCGAGAAGGCACGTCACCCGAAGAGCTTCATCTCGCTCGACACCGCCGATCACCTCCTGTCGCGGCACGAGGACTCGGAGTACGCGGGGACGACGATCGGCGCCTGGGCGCGGCGCTTCGTGATCGACGAGACCCCGGCGCGTCCGGACAGCGACGCGGTCACGACACGCACCGAGCAGGGGAGCTTCCTGACCCAGGTCGACGCGCACGGCCACGTCCTGCTCGCCGACGAGCCCGAGTCGCAGGGCGGCACCGACCGCGGGCCGTCGCCGTACGATTTCCTCGGTGTGGCGCTGGGCGCCTGCACGGGGATGACGCTGCGTCTCTACGCCCGGCGCAAGGGGTGGCCGCTCCGGTCGGTCACGGTCGCGGTCCGGCACGCCAGGATCCACGCCGAGGATTGCGCGTCGTGCGAGACCGCCGACGGCCGGGTCGACCGGCTCGAACGCACCCTGACCCTGCGCGGCGACCTCGACGACGGGCAGCGCCAGCGGCTGCTGGAGATCGCCGCACGCTGCCCGGTGCACCGCACGCTCCAGTCGGAGGTCCAGGTCGAGACCCGCCTCGCGGAGTGAGCCGGCCGGCGGCGGCCCCCGGCTACCGTTCCAGGACGACCCGCCCGCTGTGCCGCCGCCCTGACGTCTGCACCTCGTAGAAGTAGACGCCGCTCGCCAGGCGATCGATCGGGTCGCCCTCGAGGACGAACGTCCCCGGGGCGGTCCCGCGGCTCCAGGCGGCGCTGTCCGCCACCCGCCGCCCCAGCGCGTCGTGGAGCCTGATGCGGACCGGACCGCTGGCCGCCGTCGCGTCGAGGCGCAGGATCAGGCTGCGCCGGAAGGGGTTGGGCAGCGCTAGGACGGCCGGTGACGGGACCGGCGCGACCGGCGTCGTCACCACCGCCGCCGTGCCGGGCAGCTCGGCGCGGGGCCGGAACCAGAGCGCGCGTCCACGCGTCCCCGCCCACAGACGCTCGCCCTCCAGCGCGAGTTCGTAGACCTCGCCGCCGGCGAACCCCTGGTTGAAGGCGAGCCAGGTCTCGCCACCATCGACCGAGGTGTAGAGGTCGTCGAGCGCGTCGGCGGCGACCAGCACGCCGTCGACGGACAGCAGGTCGTCGGTGAAGCCACTGCCGAAGGTGCCGCACGCCTGCCAGGTGTCGTTCTCGAGCCGGAAGGCGCCCGCCCCCTGCGTGCCGGCGAAGAGCGTGCCGTTCTGCACCGTGAACGTGTTGATGAACCGGGACTGGGTCGACACGAGTCCGGCATTCACCGCCTCCCAGGTCGCCCCTGCATCGGTGGAGCGATCGACGCCCTGACCGTAGGTCCCGGCCACGACGTCGTCGCCGGACGACGCGAGCACGGACACCTCGGTGATGCCCGGCACGGTCGACCAGCTATCGCCGCCGTCGGTCGACCGGTAGAGCCCCTCGAAGGCGCCGGCGAGGAGCACGCCGTCGTGGGCGAGCACCGCCCGCAGCACGGTCGACGTCGGGATGCCGTTCGATCGCTCCTCCCAGGTGGCGCCGCCGTCGGTCGACCGGAAGACGCCCCGCTCGAGACCGTAGAACGCGGCCAGGAGCTCGGGCCCGTCGACGGTGAAGTCGGTCGCGGTGGTGTTCATCGGGAACGCCGGTCCGGGGGGCAGCCAGGTCTCGCCGGCGTCGGTCGTGCGCCAGATGCCGCGCCCCACCGCGGCGGCGTCCTGCAGCCCGACCTGCAGCGTCCCGCCGACGTCGCGCAGCGCCCCGACGCCGCGGATCGCCGCCGTGCCGTGACCGGCGTCGGTCCAGGTCACACCCTCGTCGCTGGTGGCGTGGACCCCGTCCCGCGTGCCGACCAGGAGGGTGTCGCCGTCCACCAGGAGCGACAGGATCCGGTCCTCGACCGGCAGGTTCTGGGAGATGCGGGTCCAGTGCACGCCGCCGTCGAGCGAGCGGTACAGCCCGGCGCCGCCGAAGCTGCCGTCGAGCGCGGCGTAGAGAGCAGTCTCCCGGTGCGCGATGGCGCGGACCGTGAGCGCGGTGACGCCCGCGAGGTCGGTGCTCACCCGGCTCCAGCTCGCGCCCTGGTCGAGGCTCCGGTAGATCCCGAACACGGAGGGGTCGCCCGGGACGTCGACGCCCGCGTAGAGGATGCCGGCGGCGGCGTCGAAGGCGCGCACCGAGGCGCTCGCCGGGATGCCGCTGGCCGGCGTCCAGCTCGTGCCTGCATCCGTCGAGCGCTGGATGCCGGCCGTGTCCAGGCCGGCCAGCACGATCGCTCCGTTGAAGTGGAGTGCCTCGCAGTGCTCGGTGAACCCGGTGCTCAGCGCCGTCCAGTGGTCACCGTCGTCGGTCGAGCGATAGACCGTCGCCGATCCGAAGCTGACCAGGCCGGCGAACGCGGTGTCGCCATGCGCGGCGAGGGCGTTGATCGTGAAGCTCGAGAGCCCCTCGGCCGGCCGGTGCCAGGTGTCGCCGCCATCGGTCGAGCGGTACAGGCCGCCCAGGTAGGTGCCGACGAGCGCCACCGTGTCGGTGGTGAGGATCGTGTTGACGCCGCCGTTCGGCAGAAGCGCGTTGTGCCAGGTGACGCCGTCCGCCGATCGGTAGAGATCACCCGCATCCGCCTCGTTCGAGCCCAGGAAGTACGACGACGGGCCGCGCGCCAGCGCCTCGACGACCGGCGGCTCCGGTCCGTTCGCCTGTTGCCAGTCGGCCCTGAGCGGTGCGGCGAGCGTGGCGAGCGCCGCCACGACGGCGAGCGGCACCAGCGTGATGAGTGCGGCGCGATGCGGTCGCGCCGCGAGCCTGCGGGCGTCACCAGTGCAGTGGGTCTGATGGAACATTCCACATCCGGGACGGGGGAGGGTCGCGAGGGGCAGCGAGAGGCCGGCGGGACCGGGCAAGCCTCTCCGTGACGATCATTGTAGCAGCGCGCGCGGTTCCGCGCCCGTGCGACTCGACGCGGCGCGGCGCCGCGCCGCACGGCTGCCGATCGATCCGTCGCCTGCCCGGATCCTGCGTGTACCAGGTGGCGCCGGCGTCGGTGGTCTGGTAGATCGCGGGGCGCTCCTCGTTGGTCGCGATGTACTGCACGCCGGCCTCCCAGCCGGTGGTCGCGTCGATGATGAAGACGCGGTTCAGGTAGGCGCCGGAGCCGGGTGACTGCGCATGCCAGGTGGCGCCACCGTCGGTGGAGTGGCGAATGGTCCCGAGGTCCCCCACGCACCATCCGTTCATCGTATCGACGAAGAACACGCCGTTCAGGTCGTGCGTCGTCCCGGATCCCTGCGCGGACCAGAGCTGACCGCCGTTGGTGGTGCGCAGGAGATCGCCGGTGTGCCCCACGGCCCAGCCGTGGTCCAGGTCCGCGAAGTGCACGGCGCGCAGGGGATACTCGCCGATGTCGTGGTGCTGGCTGTGCCACGTCGCGCCGCCGTCCGAGGTGTGCTCGATGGAGCGGATCGGCGAGCCCGGGAAGTCGGTCGGGTCGCCCCCCACCGCCCAGCCGTGATCCGCGTCCACGAAGTGGACCGCATTGAAGGGCTGGCCGTCGTCCGGCTCCTGCTCGAGCCAGATCGTGCCGGCATCGGTCGTGTGCAGGATCGTCCCGCCGAGGGAGAAGCCGTGGCCCACGTCCCGGCCCTCGCTGGCGCTGATGAACTGGACGTCCCGGTACTCGTGGGGGTAGTACTGGCCGTCGTCCTGCTGGACCCAGACGTCGCCGCCGGTCTGGGCGAGTGGGTCGCCAGCGATCACCAGCAGCATGAAGAGACCCAGCCTGATGCTCTTCGAGCCTGAAGACATGGCGTCGATCCATCATGGTGGGAGACGTCGATTCACGCACGCCGTATTCGATCCATGGCGGTGTCTCGTGACGAGCGTAGCACACACGATCGGCGCTCAGGGTGGACGCGCGTCGCGCCAGGATCGAACGGACTCGAGCGCGGGGCGCCCACCGCGCGCCTCGCCCGCGCTTCGAACGTGCCCTTGACGGGATCGAAGAGCGGGAGGGAGAATCGCCCGGCGGTGTCCGGAATGGAGCCGTTCCAGGGACACGCGCGGAAGGATGCGTGATCATGGCCATCATCACGGTCTCGAGAGGGTCGGCGAGCGGCGGCATCCTGCTGGCCGAGGGCCTCGCCAGGGAGCTGGACTACGACGTCGTCAGCCGCGAGGACATCGTCCACGAGGCGGCCGGATTCGGTGCCCCCGAGGAGAAGCTGCTGGATGCGCTGCTCAAGCCGCCCAGCTTCTGGGAGCGGTTCAAGCACGAACGGCGCCGCTACCTGACGTTCGTGCGGGCGGTCCTGTGCGAGCGTGTGCAGGGCGACCGGGTGGTCTACCACGGCAATGCAGGGCATCTGCTACTGTGCGGTATCTCACACGTGCTGTGTCTCCGCCTCATCGCACCGCTGTCCTACCGCATCCGGACGTTGATGGAGCGCGAGCGGCTGGACAGCGAGGGCGCGCGACGCCGGATCGACGAGATCGATCGGCAGCGGCGGGAGTGGACGAGCTTTCTCTACGGCGCGGACTGGCTCGATCCCAGCCTGTACGACATCACCATCAACCTGCAGACGCTCGACGTGTCCGGTGCGGTCGAGCTGGCGGCCACGGCCGCGCGGCGGCCGGAGTTCGCGACCACCGAGGAGAGCGCCCGGGCGATGGCCGACCTGGTGCTGGCGAGCCGTGTCGAGGCGGCGCTCGCCGCCAATGCCGAGACCGCGCCGATCGAGCTCGAGGTGAGCGCCGCCGACGGGGTCGTGTCCCTCAGAGGACGGCTGCGCTCGGCGTCGATGGTGGCGGCGGCGGTCAACGTCGCGGGGGGCGTGACGGGCGTGCGAAGCGTCAATCGCGAGGCGCTCGATGCGCCGGATTACACGGTGTGAGGGGCAGCGCGGCGCGGCTCACTGACTCGTGATCTTCACGACCAGGTCACAGAGCTCGCTGATCTTGAACGGCTTGGCGATGAAGTCGACCGCGCCGCCCTTCATGGCCTGCCTGGCCGTCTCCACGGTCGCGAAGCCGGTGATGATGATGACCTTGGTCGACGGACAGTGCTGCTTGACGAACTCCATGACGTCGAGTCCGTCCGGCTTGCGCATCTTGAGGTCGGTGACCAGCACATCGAACCGTTTCTCGCACGCCTGGTCGATGGCCTGCTGACTCTCGGTATAGGTCTCCACGTCGAAGCCGATCTTCTCGAGCGCCGTCTTCAGACGCTCGCAGACGATCGGTTCGTCGTCGAGCACGATCACCCGCTTCCTGGTTTCCATGGCCGGCCTATCCCTTCTGCTTGCTCGCCTTGGCGGCCGCCTTGCTGATCAGCTTGCCGATGGAGTCCAGCTGGAACGGCTTGGTGATGAAACCGGCGACGCCGGAGAACTCGGCGTCCCGGGCCGCCTCCATGGTCGCGTAACCCGTGATGATGAAGACCTGGGTGCCGGGGCTATGGTCCCTGACGAAGTGGAGGACGTCGAGACCGGTCGGCCCCTTCATCTTGAGATCGGTGACGACGACGGAGAAGCGCTGCTCGGCCAGGCGATCGATCGCCTCCTGGCTGTCGGTGTAGATCTCCACGGTGAGGCCCAGCTTCTCGAGATGTTCCTGCAGCCGCTCGCACACCACGCGTTCGTCGTCCAGGATCAGTACCGAGGACTCGTGACTCAAGTGCTCCTCCTTCCGTAGGGCGTTCCGGACGTCGCTGATGCCTCAGCGTCCGGTTGCATCGATCCTGCCATGGATGAAGTCCTCGACCAAGTGCTCCACGATCGCGTCGTCGCGGAGGAAGATGTCGAGCTGGCGCGTGAAACCGATGAGGCGCCCGATCATGCGCATGCGCTCGAGCGCGTCGTCGAGTGACATCTTCTTGGCCCTGCCGATCACCAGGTCCTGCCTCCCCTCGACGACGAAGTCGAATCGCCGGAGGATGCGCTTGAGGAGATCGGCACGCCGGGACCGCCTGGCCATCTCGGTCACGCCGCCGCCGAAGCGGAAGTAGATGAAGTTGTCGTCACGATTCTCGCTCGCATGGCACTCCACGATGTTGAAGTGATATCCGAGCTTCAGGTTCAGGTTGAGATAGCGCTCGGAGACGATGGCCAGGTTCTGCTGGGGTGCATCGACCAGCGGCCCCGTGAGCACGGCGGAGCGCGTGGCGCTCGACATGAAGCCGTTCAGGTCCATGGCCGCCGGTGCCGTGCCCCAGACCCCCTCGGCGGTCAGCCCGTCGAGCAGCGCGCAGAGCGGGATCGAGCGCAGGTCGTCGAGGGTGGCCGGGACGGCCGCCAGACCACCGCGCATGCCGCCGCCCAGATCGACGATGACCAGGTCGAGCGGGATGTCGAGCGTCAGTGGCCGGGCGGCGGCGCTGCGCGCCGGAGAGATCCGGAAGCCCTGCACGAGCTCGTTGACCGCGATCTCGTGCGCCAGCCGGATGATGTCGTGGTAGGTGCGGCAGCGGGCCGGCGAGAAGTCGGGGGACTGGGGATCCCTCAGGTTGAGCGGGGCGATCTTGGCGAGCATCTTGCGCAGCAGGATGAACTCCCGCGTGTCCTCGTACGAGGAGCGTCGCAGCAGCTGGTAGCGCAGCAGCTCGGGCACCAGTCCCTCGTAGACGAGGTTCGACTCCGCGTCCACCGTCACCTCACCGGCCCCGGCGAGCTCCTGCGTGGCGCCGCCGGTCTCGACGATGGTGGGAACGCGAAACTCCCTGGCCACCGCCGCCAGGTGTCCGGTGGCCGAGCCGATGTCGGTGATCACCGCCCGGGCCGTGGCGACGGCGCCGGCCAGCCGCGGTGACGGCGTCCTCGCGACCAGCACCACGTCCTCCGGGATGCTGTCGAGAGGCGCCTCCTCGGCGACGATGTGGACGCGCCCGGCGCCGATCCCGCGACAGGCCACGACGCCGCGCTTGCGGAGCAGGATCCGGTGCCGGATCTCGATGCCGGACAGGTCGAGATCGTCGGGAACCGCGGCCTCGGAGATCCGCAGCGGCCGCACCTGCAGGATGACGATGCGTCCGCCGGCGTCGACCGCCCACTCGATGTCCTGCGCGCACTTCATGTACTTCTCGATGCGCAGCGCCACCGCGCAGAGCTCGGCCAGCTCGGATTCGGTGACCGACGGCGCGTCCTGCCGCGACGCCTCGACCGGCTCGCGGGTCAGCCCGCGCCCGCGGCCGGC
>JASFRE010000032.1:0-17017 GCA_050115055.1 Candidatus Eiseniibacteriota bacterium
CTTCCCGCCGGCGGCGCTCGCTCTCGACCGCGCGATCACGAACCACGTGAGCTACCGCGGGTCGAGCGACGCCTGGATGCTCGGTCGCTTCATCGTGCCGGCGGCAAGGCTCACCGAGCTCGATGCCCACGCGGAGCTCCTGCGCGATCCGGCACGCGGGCCGTGCCGCTTCTCGGTGCTGGTCGGCGGCGGCCGCTGCGCCGGGGCGGCCGGGGCGGCACTGCGCGACCATCTGGCGCTCCTGCGTCGGTTCCGCGCGCACCACGGCGACGCCGTCCGGGTCGACGTCCTCGAGACCCGCCTGCCCGACGACGTCGCGGCGAGCGGCGATCCGGCGCCGACCGTGCGCTACCTGGAGAGTGCCCTGGAGGCGATCACCGACCCCCGCGACGTCGACGGGCTCGAGCTCTTCGTCGAGATCGCCGGTCCCGCCGCCGGCCGGGAGCAGGTCGAGGCCGCCATCGAGGGCGCGGCCGGGGTGGCGAGGCGGTCGCCCGGCGGCCTCCGCCTGGGCATCAAGCTGCGCTGCGGCGGCGTCGAGCCCGGCGCCTTCCCGACGCCCGAGCGCGTCGCCAGCGTCCTCGGCGCCTGTCATGCCCGCGGACTGCCGCTCAAGTGCACGGCCGGCCTGCACCATCCGCTGCGCCATCCGGCGCCCGACATCGGGGCCGGCGTGGTGATGCATGGCTTCGTGAACGTCTTCGGAGCCGGCGTGCTGCTCGACGCCGGCGCGCTCCGGCCCGACACCCTCGCGACCTGCCTCGCCGACCAGGAGGCGGGGAGCTTCCGCTTCGACGGCGCGACGTTCGCGTGGCGCGAGGCGCGCTGCGACGCTCGCCAGATCAACACGGCGCGCCGCCGTTTCATGACCAGCTACGGCAGCTGCTCGTTCGACGAGCCTCGCGATGACCTGCGGGCGCTCGGCTGGCTGCCCGCGACCTGAGCCGGCGCCGGCCTGGACCACCGCCGGCACCGCGCGCGACCCCACCCAGTGCCCGCAGGACGGGCGAGAGGCCAACCCATTGACGACCGACTCGACGACCGATCCGGCGCTGCGCTCCTTCGTGGACGTCGCGGCCGACTCGCACTTCCCGATTCAGAACCTGCCCTACGGGGTCTTCAGACCACGTGCCGGCGGTACGGCACGGGTCGGTGTCCGGATCGGCGATCGTGTGCTCGACCTGGCCCTGCTCGAGGAGCGCGGCCTGCTCGACGTGCCACCGCTGGCCCGCGGCACCTTCGCCACCCCGCGACTGAACGCGTTCCTCGCCCTCGGGCGACCGGCCTGGCGCGCCACGCGCACGCTCCTCTCCGATCTGCTGCGCGACGACACCCCGACCCTGCGCGACGATGCCGCGCTCCGTGACGCGGCGCTCTACCGGATCGAGGACGTCCAGCTCGAGCTCCCGGTCGACATCGGCGACTACACCGACTTCTACTCCTCGAAGGAGCACGCCACCAACGTCGGCACGATGTTCCGCGGCAAGGAGAACGCGCTGATGCCGAACTGGTGCGAGCTGCCGGTCGCCTACCACGGGCGCGCCAGCTCGGTGGTCATCGACGGCACGCCGGTGCGCCGGCCGCGCGGTCAGACGATCGCCGACGGGGCGGCGCGGCCGACCTTCGGCCCGTCGCGTCTCCTCGATTTCGAGCTCGAGATGGGCTTCTTCGTCGGACCCGGCAACCCGCTCGGCCAGCCGATCCCGGTCGGTGAGGCGGTCGATCACATCCTCGGCATGGTGCTGGTGAACGACTGGTCGGCGCGCGACATCCAGAAGTGGGAGTACCAGCCACTCGGCCCGTTCAACGCCAAGAACTTCGCGACCTCGATCTCGCCCTGGGTGGTGACCCTCGACGCCCTCGAGCCGTTCCGCTGCGCCGGCCCGTCGCAGGAGCCGACGCCGCTCGAGTATCTGGCCGCCACCCGCGATCAGGCCTACGACATCCGGCTCGAGGTGGCGCTCGCCGTTCCCGGGGTGGCGGCTCCGGCGCGCATCTGCACGAGCAACTTCAGGCACCTCTACTGGAGCATCGCCCAGCAGCTCGCCCACCACACGATCACCGGCTGCAACCTGCGCCCCGGCGACCTGCTCGCCTCGGGCACGATCAGCGCCCCCGACCCGGGCGGCTACGGCAGCCTGCTCGAGCTCACCTGGCGCGGGTCGAAGCCGCTGGAGCTCGCCGCGGGGGTCAGCCGGACCTTCCTCGCCGACGGCGACACGGTGACGATGAACGGATTCTGCCAGGGCGACGGCTACCGGGTCGGCTTCGGCGAGGTCTCGGGCACCATCCTGCCGGCCCTCGGCTGAGCCCCGCTTCACCCGGTCAAGCCTCGCTGGCCTCCCCGGCCGCGTCCGCTGCGAGCTCGGCGCGGACCCGCTGCATGTCCAACGCCGCCGCCTGCTCGATGACGTTGGCCAGCGCCTCCTCGGTCATGGTCCCGGTGCTCCGGAAGAGCAGGATGCCGTCCCGGTAGAGCAGGATGGTCGGGATCTGTGCCACCTGCAGCGCGTCGCGCAGGTCGCGCTCGGCGTCGGTATCGAGCCGGTAGAACCGGTGGTCGGGGAAGCGCCGGGCTAGCCGCTCGTAGATCGGCGCGAAGCCGCGGCAGGGCTGGCACCAGTCCGCCCAGCAGTCCACCACCGCAATGCCCTCACCCCGGATCGCCGCATCGAACAGATCACGTTGCAGATCAATCACTTGATGTTCCTCCCGGGGATTCCCAGCGTCACATTTTGTCCGAGTATTTTTTATGACACCTTTCGAACAGCAGAGAATCATAAGGGGGAGCGGGAAAGCGAGACGGGCGGGTCCGAGGGACCGGCGTTCCCGACACCCGCGCAAACACCAGCCGCGAGGCCTCCTCGCGCAACGGCAACGGAGGACCAGGCCATGACCCATCCGACCAAGACTTCGATCGCACTCAAGTGGATCCGTGCCGAGTCCGGCACCAGCTACCTCTGCCATGCCGCGGCCCTCGACGGAATCGAGCATCCGACCGAGGAGGATCTCCGCCGGCACTGCGTCAACGAATCGGAGAACCCGCAGAACGACTAGAAACGAGTGGCCCGCAACGCTTCACCTCCAGCGCCGGCCCGCCATCCACCCGGATGGCGGGCCCTCGTGCGTGTGCCGGGCGGGCCGCGCGTCACGCGCCCCCGCCGGGCTCGCCCCGGGGGCCATCGCCGCGCGCGCCGCTCGGCATGCGCGCGTAGCTCGAGACCTCGACCGCCGCGCCGCGACGCAGCGCCCGCCGCATCCCGACGCGCGTCGCCACCACCTGCCAGGCGCGGCGCGGCAGGCCGACCGCCAGGTCGACGACGAGCCGCCCCAGATCGCCAGCCTCGAGCCCGAGCCCGCCGGTCGGGTAGCCGTGCCGCTCGAGCCGGCGGCGCGCCAGGGTGGTGAAGATGCGTGCCTCGCGGCCGGTGAGGCGGCGCTGCCACTTGCCGACGTTGCGCCGGTCGATCGGCTGGAAGATCAGCTCCGAGTGGTGCTCCCCGATGTAGGTGCGGCTCGTCCGGTAGAACTCGAGCATGCCCTCCTCGTGCGGCACGCCGCAGAAGGCGCAGAGCGCGCGGGTGGTCGCCTCGGGCTGCTCGAGGAGATCCTCGTAGCGAATGACCCGGCGGCTCGCCTCCGGCAGCGCCGTGAACGAGCGCTCGATCCGCTGCAGCTTGTGGCGCCAGTCGAGCGCCACCACCGCCGCGCGGTCCCGCCCCGGTTCGATCCGTCGCCAGCTGTTGAAGACGTCGCGCCCATCGCGCACGACGTGAATGAAGCGCGCGCCCGGGAAGAGGGCATGCAGCACGTCGATCTGCTCGAAGAACAGGCTCTTGTCTCCCCAGATGTGCTTGCCCTCGCTGGCGCAGAAGCTGCCGTAGAGCGCGTCGACGAGCGTCGCCAGCCGCACCGCATCGACCGCCGCGAAGCGCTCGAAGAAGGGCGCCGGATCGTAGTTCCAGCGCGCGAACTGCGGGTTGTGCGCGATGTAGCTCAGGACGTTGCGCAGGCGCGTGCCGCGGATCGGTCGGTCGACGTGCTCGCGCGTCAGCAGCGGCACCAGGAAGCGCGCTTCCTCGGGGATCGCGATCTGGGAGTGCGCGTTCAGGATGAGTCGCAGCAGCGTGGTGCCCGAGCGCTGCGCGCCGACGATGAAGATCGGTGTCTCACAGCTCTGCAACGCGGCATGTCTCCGTGGCGCGCGCGCGCGGGCGCCCCGTGGGCACGGGGAGGACAGGTTGCTGGACGGTGGACCGGACGGACGCTCGACGGCTCGACGACCGACAGTAGACGACCGCCCCCGGACCGGCAAGCCGCTGCCGGACCGTCCGGCCCCGGCCCCGCGGGTCCCGATCGGACGAGCCGGCGGCGCGACCGCGGCCGTCGACGCGACGCGCCGTTCGGTGACGGAGGGGTCCGTTCGCCATCCCGCATGGCGGGCGCGCCGCTCACCCCGGCAACCGGTCGCCGCACGCGGTCCCTGCGGGGCCTCTAGAGCGCCCGCCCGGCCTCCGATCCCCGGACATATCCTGTTGTCCTGAAGAGTGTTGCATCCCGGCTGCAGAGCCCGCCGGCGGCCCCACCGGGCCGGTCTCCGGCCCGCCCCCGTGCGGCCACCGCCCGGACTCCGCGGGCTCGGGGCAGCCGCCCCCCGAGTTTGGGCTCTGTGCGGCAAGTCACCGTCGGATGGTGGGTTCCGCCACCCGACTCGATTGACACGGCGACCCGACTCTGGTATCGTCTTCTACCAGAGGCCCGCTCCTTAGGCGCAATTGGTGCAATCCTGTGCCCATGGAAAGGCCCTTCCGGAAGATAGCAGCTGCGTTTGTCGCGACATGCAGAGCCTTCTGAGGCGTAGATAAGGAGCAGCACCATGAGGATCTTGCTCACGACGACCGGCCTCCTTCTCGTGGCCGGAATTGCCTTCGCCGGGTCGCCCCCGGCGGCAGACGTTGCGGTCGACCTCCGCATTCCCTGCAACCTGCCCGTCGTCGCTTACGACTGGGACTTTGCGGTGAGCGACCAGGGCTTCACCACCACGACGTGTGACCCCACCGGCGGTGCTCCCGTCTGGGAGTACGGCTCCACCACCTACGTGCCGGGCGCGCCTGGCAACGTGTGGGGCACGGTCTTGAATGACGACTACGGTAACGACTCCGGCCAGGGTCTGGTCTCCCCGTCCTTCCTGGTGGGCACGAACGCGAACATGATGGAGATCCTCCATTTCGTGCACATCGAGACCAACTTTGACGGTGGCAACGTGGTGGTTGACGGCCAGGTTGTGCCGCCGATGAATGGCTACCCGGCAGTCATCTCCACCAGCACCAGCTTCTACGCGTTCTGCACCGATGCGGAGGAGGGCTTCACGGGCAACGGCTTCAGCGGCCCGTCCGAGGCCTGGGTGCAGCGCTGCTTCGACCTGAGCGCCTTCGAGGGCCAGACGGTCTCCGTCGAGTTCGACTTCGGCTCGGACAGCTCGGTCGTCTACCCCGGCTGGTACCTGGCGTACGTCAGGGTTGGTGGCCAGAGCACGACGCCGGTCGAGCAGGGCACCTGGGGTTCGATCAAGAACCTCTACCAGTAGCAGAACAGCTGATTCCGATCGGAACGCGCTTGCGAGGCCCGGGGCGGAGGGATCCCCCCGGGCCTCGTCGTTGCGTCCCGCGACCTCCCAGGGAGAGACGCCGCGCCGGGCTGCCTCGGGCCGGCCGGCAGGCGGCCATGTCCGTCGCCTCACGCGGAAGTGAACGTGATCGAACCCCGAGACTCCATGCGTCGCCGCCTGCTCCTGGCCGCCTCGCTCGCCCTCCTGACGCTCCTCGCCTATCGCCCCGCGCTAGACGCCGGCTTCATCTGGGACGACGACGTCTACGTCACCGACAACACGACGCTCCACGACCTCCAGGGCCTGCGTCGCATCTGGCTCGAGCTCGGCGCCGTTCCCCAGTACTACCCGCTCGTCCACACGAGCTACTGGCTCGAGCATCGGCTCTGGGGTCTCGCTCCGGCCGGTTACCACCTGACCAACATCCTCCTGCATCTGCTCGGCGCGCTCCTCGTCTGGCGCCTGCTGGTCCGGCTAACGGTTCCCGGCGCCTGGCTGGCGGCGCTGATCTTCGCCCTCCACCCGGTGCACGTCGAGTCCGTGGCCTGGATCACCGAGCGCAAGAACGTGCTGTCCGGGGTGCTCTACCTGGCCGCGCTCTGGTGTCTGCTACGGAGTGACGGTGACCTGGAGGTGTACCGCGGCCATACGGGCGGCGGCGCGGGCCGTGACACGGGTCGCCGCGCGCCTGGTCCGGCACCCGCCCCGGCGCGCGGCGCCACCGGCGGCCGCAGCCGGCGCGCCTATGGCCTGGCGCTCCTCCTCTTCGTCGCCGCGCTGCTCGCCAAGACGGTCGCCGCGACCCTGCCCGGTGCCTATCTCCTCATCCGCTGGTGGAAGACCGGTCGCCTGGACCGGACCGACGCGCTCCGGGCGCTGCCCTTCGTGCTGATCGGGGCCGGGTTCGGGGCGCTGACCGCCTGGATGGAGGTGCACCACGTCGGCGCCAGCGGCGCGGGATGGGCGCTCGACCTCGGTGACCGGCTGCTGGTCGCCGGTCGCGCGCTCTGGTTCTACGCCGGCAAGCTCGTCTGGCCGTCGCCGCTGGTCTTCATCTATCCGCGCTGGGAGCTTGACCCCGGCCTCTGGTGGCAGCCGGCGCTGACCGTCGCCGCGGCAGCGGTGCCGGTCGCCCTCTGGCTGGCACGCCACCGGATCGGACGCGGTCCCCTGACCGGGGTGCTCTTCTTCGCCGGCACGCTGGTGCCGGCCCTCGGCTTCTTCGACGTCTATCCGTTCCGCTTCTCGTTCGTCGCCGACCACTTCCAGTACCTGGCGAGCCTCGGTCTGATCGCGCTCGCGGTCGCCGCCACGGCGCGCGTCATCGCGCATCGGGCGCACGACCCGCGCCTGCGCCGCGCGCTCGGGCTGGTGCTGGGGACGCTCGTCGTTGCCGCCCTCGGGACCGCGACCTGGCAGCGCGCGCAGGTCTATGCCGACGCCGAGACCCTGTGGCGTGACACGCTGGCCAGGAACCCGTCCGCCTGGATGGCGCACAACAACCTCGGGGCAGTGCTCGATCAGCAGGGACGCACGGAGGAGGCCCTCGAGCAGTACGAGGCCGTTCTCCGCCAGCGACCCGACGACGCCAACGCGCTGAACAACGTCGGTGTGGCGCTGGAGAAACTGGGACGGCTCGACGCGGCACGAGAGCGCTACCTCGAGGCGCTGCGCATCGATCCGACGAATGTGCGGATCGGCATGAACCTCGCCAACCTGATGACGGTCCAGGGGAAGACCGATCAGGCAATCAACTGCTACGAGCTGGTGCTCAAGATCGACCCCGCGCACGTCGGCGCGCACGGCAACCTGGGCCGGCTCCTGATGCAGCGCGGCGATGACACAGGTGCCGTCCAGCACCTGCGGCAGGCGCTGGAGCTCGACCCGTCGCACGCCGTGAGCTGGCTCAACCTCGGCATCGCCCATCACCAGGCGGGCCGCTTCGAGGCGGCGGTCGACGCCTACCGGCAGGCGATCGCCTGCGGTGGCGACACGTTGCTCGCGCGCTACAACCTCGGTGTGGCGCTCGAGGAGCTCGGCCGCCCCGCAGAGGCCGCACTCGCCCTCCGACAGGTGCTCGCCCGAGATCCGGACCACCGGTCGGCCCGCGAGCTCCTCGACGCGATCCTCGCCCCGGACGGCGACACGACGCCCTGACCGGCGGGCCGGATCGGGGCGACCGGCATCGACCCGCCACGCCGCATGGGCTATCATGGCGGTCGCGCTGGCAGGTCCCGCGGCCGTCGTTCGCCCGCTCCGCCACCCACGGCTCCACCCCGACCTCCACCTCCGGCAGGCCATGAGCGAGAACCAAGAGACCCACGCCGCCGGCAGTCGTCCGCCCTGTGAGGTCGAGCTCAAGCTCGACGTCGCCGCCACGTCGACGCTGGATGCGCTCCGCGAGCTCGGGGACCTCTCGGCACGCTACCCGATGGGTCCGGTGGAGAGCCGCCGGCTGTCCGACACCTACCTCGACACGTCCGACTACCGGCTGCTCCGCAACGGTCTCGTGCTCCGTTTGCGCCGCTCCGACGCCGGGACCCGTCTGACGCTGAAGGGACTTGCTGCCGGTGGCGAGGACGGTCTGTTCCGTCGTCCCGAGTCCGAGCTGATCCTCGACGACGGCCGCGACTGGCGGGATGCCGCCGCCTGGCCGGAGGCGCTCCGGGCCACCGTGCTCGAGCACGCCGGCGAGCTCGGTGCGCTGGGGCCGATCTGCCAGGTCGAGCATGCCCGCGACGTGCGCGCCGTGCGGACCGTGCGGGCGCCGCTGGCCGCGCGTGCCGACGCCCACGACGGTCCGGTCGTCGCCGAGCTGGCGCTCGAGACCCTGGAGGTCTCGCGACCCGCACCCGCCGAGGCCGAGGGCGACGCCGGCGATGACGCCAGCGAAGACTCCGGCGACCGCGACCCGCAGGCCGGCCAGCCGGCCGGCGGCTTCGCCGAGGTGGAGCTCGAGTTCTCGCGCGACAGCACACCGGACGACGTCCACTACCTGGCGCGCTGGCTGGGCGAGCGACGCGGTGTCACGCCGCTCCGGGCCGGCAAGCTGGAGCGCGCGCTGTGCCTCATCGCCGATCATCCCCCGGGCGCCGCGCCCGGAGACCACGGGATCGCGCCCGACATGCCCATGGCCGAGGCGGGACGCCACGCCTGGCGCGTGCAGCTCGTCCGGATCCTGCTCGAGGAGGCCGGCGCCCGGCGCGGCGAGGACATCGAGTACGTCCATCGGATGCGCGTCGCCACCCGCCGCGCGCGCGCCGCCTACAAGGTGTTCGGAGACCACCTCGATCCGGAGGCGGTACGCCCGCTGGTGCGCGGCCTGCGTCGCACCACACGCCGCCTCGGCAAGGTGCGCGACCTCGACGTGGCGCTTGCCAAGCTGGCGGCCTACCAGGCGGAGCTGCCGGACGGCGACACCGCCGGGCTCGACGCGCTGGCGCAGCACTGGCACGCGCGGCGCCGCGCCACGTACCGCAAGCTCCTGGACTGGCTCGACGGCGAGCGCTACGCCGATTTCCTGGTCGCACTCGACCGCTTCTGCCGGCGCCCTGGAGCCGGTGTCGCCCCGCCGCCCGGCGGGCGGGCCGGCGCGCGCACCTGGACGGTCGCGCACGTCATGCCGGCGGCGATCCTCGAGCGCTACGCCACCGTGCGGTCCTACGAGGACACCATCGCCGCGGCGATCGACGCGGCGCCGGCGAGCGCGGCGGCAGGCGGGTCGGCAGGGGGGGCGACAGGCGGGTCGGCAGGCGGGGCGGCAGGCGGGGCGGCAGGCGGGGCGGCAGGCGGGACGAGAGCAGGAACGGCGGCCGGCGGCGCCGACGAGCCCCCGGCGGCTGGCGCGCCCACCGAGACCCTCATGCACGCGCTGCGGATCGACTGCAAGCGCCTGCGCTACAGCCTCGAATTCGTCCGTCACCTGCTCGGCAACGACGGCAGGACGCTGATCAAGCAGCTCCGGCGACTGCAGGACCACCTGGGCGATCTGAACGACGCCGTGGTCGCCCGCGACCGCCTGATCACCGGCGCCCCGGAGCTCCGGGAGGAGAGCGGCGTGCGCCGCTACCGCGAGCGGCAGGAGGAGATCGTCGCCCGCCTGATCGAACGCTTCCCCACGGTCTGGGAGACCTTCATCGCCCGCGAGAACCGGGCGGTCCTGATGCGGGCCCTGGCGACCCTCTGAGCACCCATCGCACCGCTCCCGCGCAGCGGCAATCCCTCAGTTCCGTCCCCCGAGCAGCGTCGCCTGGGCGTCGATGCGCTCGGCCGACTTCCGGTCAGGCGCGATGCGCTCGTAGGTGCCGTCGGCCTGCATCACCCGCGCCTTCACGTTGTCGGCCAGGTAGATGGCCAGCACGTCGTCACGCAGGTGGTGCACGTGCTCCTCGCTACCGACCGGGAAGACCACCTCGACGCGCCCGTCGATGTTGCGCGGCATCAGGTCGGCGCTGCCGAGGTAGATCTCCTCCTGGCCGCCGTTCCGGAAGTAGAAGATGCGGCTGTGCTCGAGGAAGCGACCGACGATGCTCCGCACCCGCACGTGGTCGCTGATCCCGGCGATCCCCGGCCTGAGACAGCAGATACCCCGCACGATCAGATCCACCGACACGCCGGACTGCGAGGCGCGGTAGATCTCGCGGATCATCCCCTTGTCGACCAGCGCGTTCGTCTTGAAGATCATCCGACCGCCGTCCCCTCGCTTCTGGTGCTCGATCTCCCGGCGGATCAGACGGATCATGGTCTCCCGCAGGTTGACCGGCGCCACCATCAGCCTCCGGTACTGATTCTTGTACGAGTAGCCGGTCAGGTAGTTGAAGAGATCAGAGGTATCGACCCCGATTTCCTCGTCGCAGGTGAACATGCCGATGTCAGTGTAGAGCTGCGCCGTGACGTGGTTGTAGTTGCCGGTCGACAGGTGCACGTAGCGGCGGATGTGCCCACCCTCCTTGCGCACCACCAGCGCCACCTTCGAGTGCGTCTTCAGGCCGAGCAGCCCGTAGACGACGTGCACCCCGGCCTTCTCGAGCTGCCGCGCCCAGCCGATGTTGCTCTCCTCGTCGAAGCGCGCCTTCAGCTCGACCAGCGCCGACACCTGCTTGCCGTTCTCGACCGCCGTGAGCAGCGCTTTCACCACCGGCGAGTCCGGCGCCACGCGGTAGAGCGTCACCTTGATGGCGAGGACCTTCGGGTCGGTGGCCGCCACCTCGAGGAAGCGGTTGACCGGCTCGAACGAGTCGAACGGGTGATGCAGGAGGATGTCACCCTGGCGGATGCTGTGGAAGATGGAGACCGGCTTTTCGTTGCGCAGCGCCGCCGGCAGCGCCGGCTTGAACGGGGTCTCCTTCAGGTCATGACGCTCGATGCCGTGCAGCTCCATGAGCCCCCGCAGGGTCAGCATCCCCTGGAGCTCGTAGACGTCCTTCGGGTCGACCTGGAGCTCGCGCTGCAGGAGCGCGCGCACGCTGGCCGGCGTGTCCGGCGCGATGCAGAGGCGGATCACGCTGCCGAAGCGGCGATCGCGCACGGTCTTCTCGATGGTCTCGAGCAGATCCGATGCCTCGAGCTCCTGGATCTCGTTCTCGGCGTCGCGCGTCACGTGGAACGGATGGACGTCGATGATCTCGAGCCCCGGGAAGAGATCCGGCAGTCGCGCGATGATCACCTGATCGAGCATCACGAAGTAGTGATTGCGCGGCACCGTCCCGTCCTTGCGCAAGCTGCCGGACGAGCGCTTGAGCGGCACGGCCTGCGGCAGGGTCCGCGGCACCTTGAGCCGCGCGAAGCGCGTCTCGCCGTTGCGATCCCGCAGGAAGATCGCCAGGTTGTGGCTCAGGTTCGAGATGAACGGAAAGGGCCGCCCCGGGTCGAAGGCCAGCGGGGTCAGCACCGGGTAGATGAACTCGTCGAAGTACCGCGTCACGTAGGCGAGCTGCTTCGCGGACAGCTGATCGTAGGACAGGATATGGATGCCGGCCTCGTGCAGGGCCGGGACGAGGTCCTCCTGGAGGCAGACCCGCATCTGGCGCATCAGCTCGAGGGCGCGCTTGCGGACCGTCGCCAGCTGCTCGGCCGGCTGCATGCCGTCCGCCGGCGCGTCGACGACGCCCGCCGCGATCTGCTGCTTGAGCCCGGCCACCCGCACCATGAAGAACTCGTCGAGGTTCGAGTCGACGATCGACAGGAACTTGACCCGTTCGAGCAGCGGGACCGACGCATCCTCGGCTTCCTCGAGCACGCGGCGGTTGAACTCGAGCAGGCTGAGCTCGCGGTTGACGTAGTAGGACGCGTCCTTGAAATCCGCCATGCGCGAGGGCTTGCGATGCCGATCGGGCGGTCTCAGGGGCTCGGGCACCAGCGGATGCTCGTCGCCGACCAGGTGGGGCGGTTCCGCCGGCAGCGAGTTTCCGGTCCCGCCGGCCGGCGCGTCGTCGCGCGGATCCCGCACGCTCTCTCCGTCCTGCATCGTGCTTCCGTCCCGTGACGCGTCATCCACCGGGGTCGTGGCCGGCTCCTCCGGCGGGACGCCGTCCGCCTGCCGCGCACCCGGACCGACCACGGTCCAGGCGATCTCCGGGCCGTCGCGACCCGGCTCGTCCGTCTGATGGGTACTCATGTCATCGGCACCTTGCTCGGGGATCTGACCCAGGATGTGACGCGTGGAACGGCCGGCGCGCGGGCGGTGGCGCTCGCCTCGACGATCGTCATCGCCGGGGACGGCGCCCGTCGCCTGCCAGCGTGCCACATCGAGACGGCGGCGGGCAACCCGGCGGCGAGCCGTCGCGGCAGCGGCCGGCTAGAGCTGCTCCTCGAGCAGCAGCTGGCGGGCGGCGAGCAGGCGCTCGTGCTCCTCGCGATCGAGCTCCGGGAAGCGCAGGTCGAGCCGCTCGAGGCTGCGGACGATGATCTCGGCCACGGCGAGCCGCATGAAGGGCTTGCTGTCGGCCGGGATCGCGTACCAGGGCGCCCAGGCGCGCGAGGTGGCGGACACCGCCGACGCGTAGGCCTCCATGTAGTCGTCCCAGCGCTCGCGCTCACGCACGTCGCTCTCGGAGAACTTCCAGTTCTTCTCCGGCCGGTCGATCCGCCGGAGGAAACGGCGGCGCTGCTCGCCGTTGGACAGGTGGAGCCAGAACTTGATGACGACGGTGCCGTTCCGCGCCAGGCCGTGTTCCTGGTGCCGGATCATCGCGTAGCGTTCCTGCCAGAGCGCCTCGAGATCGGCGACCGGCGGCAGGCGCTGCGCCTCGAGCAGCTCCGGATGCACACGCACCACGAGGACCTCCTCGTAGTGGCTGCGATTGAAGATGCCGATCTCGCCGCGGGCCGGCAGACGGCGCGTGGTCCGCCACAGGAAGTGGTGCCGGAGCTCCTCGTCGGACGGCTGCTTGAACGACACGACGCGACAGCCGGCGGGATTGACGCCGGTCATGACCGCGCGGATCGTACTGTCCTTGCCGCCGCCGTCCATCGCCTGGAAGACGAGAAGCACCGCGTAGCGTCCGTCGGCGAAGAGAACGCGCTGCAGATCGCGGAGCGCCCCGACCTGCTCACGCAGGAGCTTCTTCGCCTGACGCTTGCCGGGAGCATCCTCCGGCGGCGCGGTCGGCGCCTGGTCGATGCGAAAGGTGCCGTCGAAGGGCACCAGGTAGGGGCTGTCGACCGCCTCGAACATGCCGATCTCCTGGCCGCTGACGTCTCCGGATCACCGTCCCCGACCCGAAGCACACGGGGTCACCGTTCGATGGTGACCCCGTACGGATGACGCTGCTCGCCGGTGGCGCCGGACGCCGACCGGTCGCGAACGCTACTCGAACAGTGACTTGACGGCACCCCAGGTCGTCGCCTCGACCGGGGTCGCCGTCTCGTAGGTGATCGTCAGCTCCGGGGGCGCACCCGCGGGGCTGCCGCCGGCGCCGAAGAAGTAGACGTAGCTGTAGTAGTTGACGTCGTTGGAGAAGCCGATGCAGATCTGATTGTCGGCGAGATCACCGGACCAGTCGTGCGCGGACACGTCGAGCACGAACTCGTAGGTCGGCGTGTAGCCCCCGAACGGCACGTCGTCGACCAGGAGCACATCGAGTGACAGCGAGCCGGGAGTGACGCTCGCCCGCGTCCAGCCATCGTCGGCGCTGTAGTAGAGGTCGACGACCGGGTTGCTCGACGGCGAGCCGAAGGCGTTCTCGAGGTAGCAGAGCAGACGCATGTCGGTGATGACCGCTCCATCCGGAACGCTCGTCACGTCGAACAGCAGGAAGCCGTTGACGTTGAGCAGCGACGAGCTCCAGTAGGCCCGGAGACGGTTGTCCTGCCAGGTCTGGGAGGCGTTGATCGAGACGCTCTCGATCGGATTGAGCACCACCATGTCGAACGTCTGGAAGAGCGGGCCGTGCCCGGTCTGCGTGACGATCGACGGGATGGCTCCCTCGCGCGTGCCGTCCGGAGTGGCACTCGCGAGGCCGGTCGCGAGGAGGAGGAGGACGGAAGCAAGAACCGGTAGCAGATGTGTGCGCATCATTGCCCCCTTCGGGAATCTCGGTAGGTCCAATCGCGTTGTCCTGGGTCCGACCTCCTGCCGCCCGGGAGCCTGGGCGGGCGGTGACACGCTTAGGCCGTGGGTCGGCAGGTCGGGGCATCCTGGAAGATGCAGCCCCAGTATACCCGAAGCACGGCGCCGGGTCGACCGGCGGCGGGCCGCGCCCGTCAGGCCGGAGACCGCATCGAGGTCGCCAGTCCGGCGACCTCCGGATGCCGGAAACAGCCGACGATGTGATCGTTGACCATGCCGGTGGCCTGCATGAATGCGTAGCAGATCGTCGGGCCGACGAAGCGGAAGCCGCGCCGCCTGAGATCCCCGCTCATGCGGCGCGACACCTCGGTTTCGGACGGCACGTCCGCCAGCCGGCGCCAGCGGTTCTGGACCGGGCAGTGGTCGACGAACTGCCACAGGTAGCGGGCCAGGCTGCCGTGCTCGGCGGCCACCTGCAGGCAGGCGCGGGCGTTGCCGACCGCACTCGTGACCTTCAAGCGATTCCGGACGATCCCCGGATCCTCGAGCAGGCGGGCGATGCGTCGCTCGTCGAAGCGCGCCACGCGCTCCGGGTCGAAGCCGTCGAACACCTCGCGGTAGCGCGGGCGCTTGCGGAGGATGGTGATCCAGCTCAGCCCGGCCTGCGCCCCCTCGAGGACCAGGAACTCGAAGAGCGCGCGATCGTCGACGACCGGTACTCCCCACTCGCGGTCGTGATAGTCGACGTAGACCGGATCGGTGCCCGCCCACGCGCACCGTGTCGGTACCGCGACGGTCATGGCCGACTCCCCCCGCCGGCGACGCCGCACGTTCCGGTCGGGCGCGCGGTGGCCCCGCTCCGGAAGACCGCGAAGGCGGCGCCGGTCGGCTCGGCGGCGACCGCGAAGCGCCCGACGCCGGGAATCACGGTCGTGTCGACCACGATCGATCCGCCGAGACCGGCGATGCGTGCGACGCAGCGCTCGACGTTCTCGACTGCCACGTACGGCAACCAGAATGGAGGGTGGTCCGAACCGGGAGGCATCTGCATCAGCCCGGCCTCGTCGCGATCGCCGCGCCGCAGGATGGCGTGGTGGCCGCCGTCGGTCTCGGGGAACTCGAAACCGCCCCAGCCGAGCAGCTTGCCGTAGAAGGCCAGCGCCCGGTGCACGTCGGTGGTCAGGAGCTCGTTCCAGCAGAAGGTGTGCGTGGCCGGCAGTGCCGCCGGCTCGGGCGGTGGGCCGGCCGCCCGGGTCACCGCGGCGAAGCGTGCACCCTGCGGATCGATGAGCTCCGTCAGGCGTCCGCTGCCCGGCACGTCGCACGGCGCCACGGCGACGGTGCCGCCGAGACGGGGCACCCGGGCGGCGACGGCGTCGACGTCCTCGACATGGACGTGGACCCGCCACTGCGAGACCCCTCCCGCCGGCGGCGCGCCCTCCGCGAGGCCGCCGACCGCGTTACCGTCGAGCTCGAGGACGATGGCACCTCCCGCATCACCGGCCGGCTCGTCGCGCACCGTCCAGCCAAGGAGCGCCTCGAGGAAGGCGACCGAACGGTCGCGATCGGTGGTCGCGAGCTCGTGCCAGACAATCCGGCTGACCGGGGCGCTCGGGTCAGGCATGCGTGTGCAGGTCTCCGGGTCACGCCGCCGGCCGGGGCATGGGCGGTGTGCGGCCCGCTGCGAGCGCGCGCGGCCGGCGAGCCTCCGGGCTGACAGGCGGCTGGAAGCAGGGGGGGCGATCAGTATAGCAGCTCGCCAGAGCGGCCCGGCCGACTGCTCCCCCGATCGCAGATCATTGGCGGTAGCGTTCCGGGACGACCAGGCGATAGGCGTTGTTCTGGATGATGAGCAGCATGTAGCGCCCGCCGGGATGCCAGCGCAGGTAGGTGACGCGCTGGCCGGGCTCGAACGCGTAGATCTTCTCGAGCGTGTCGACCTCGGCCCCGGGCAGCGAGGCGATGAAGATCGCGTCACGGAACGGGCTCGTGCGCGTCACCGTGGACACATAGGCCAGGTGGCGGCCCGACGGTGACCAGGTCGGGAAGTTGTCCCCGATGCCGTCGCGCGACGGCAGGGTGATGTCATCGGGATCGGAGGCGGGTCGCGGGAAGAAGTCCGGCTCCCGGGCGTCGACCACGAAGATGCGCCGTCCGAAGGCCCCGTGCTGGGCGGAGAACGCCACCAGGCTGTCGCCCGGCGAGAGGCGCGGGTACTCGGCCGAGGCGAGCTCGGTGACCAGATCGCCGCCCAGACCGGTGTCGGCGTTGACCAGCCGGATCGTCTGCTTCGATGGCGCGACGAAGACGATCTGTGCGCCGCTGCGCGAGAAGGACGGCATGAGACCGTTCTCCCACAGCTGCATCGTGCTGCCGTCGGGCGCCATGACCGTGACGCGCGACGGCTCGGTCGTGGTGCCGACGCGCCGACGCCCCTCGAACACGACCCGCGAGCCGACCGGCGACCAGTCGAGATTGAGGATCGTCCACTCGGCGCTCACCCAATGCTGGCCGCCGGGCAGACAGGTGAGGTCGAGGCAGGTCTGGTAGATCGACGACTGGTAGAGGAAGTGCGACGGCCCGTTCAGGTCGGCCTGCTGCGCGATCGAGATCAGCGCGTAGCGATCCTCCGGGACCGTCCCGTGCTCGTTCTCGTTCATCCACGATACCGAGTTGGTCGACCAGTTGATGCTGCCCTCGAGTATCTGGAGCTCGTCATCAGGATTGATCGCACCGTTGCTGCCAGCCGGGCTGGTCGGCTCCGAGCAGCCCTGGAGCGCCAGGAGCGCCGTGCCCAGGAGCACCCCTCCGAGCAACGCGGCCATGGGTGGCGTGCAGCGCCGGCCCGCGAGCCGGCCAGGCGGTCGTGGCGCACGCCGGTTCGGCCGGCGCCTGGCGGG
>JASFRE010000033.1:0-17016 GCA_050115055.1 Candidatus Eiseniibacteriota bacterium
TCCTGATCACCGCTTTCTTCCTGATCCGCTGGCTGACCCGCGAGATCGAGTACGCCGACCTGAAGACCAGCTTCGTCTCCAATGTCAGCCACGAGCTCAAGACGCCGCTTGCCCTGATCCGCCTCTACGCCGAGACTCTCGAGCTCGACCGCTGTGGCGACGCGGAGCAGCGGCGGAGCTGCCTCCAGACCATCTCCCGCGAGTCCGACCGGCTGACGCGCCTGATCGACAACGTGCTCGACCTGTCGCGTATCGAGAGCGGTGCCATGCGGTACCGGCTCGAGCGGACCGACATCACCACGGTCGTCGACGAGACGCTCGACGCCTACCGCTATCATCTCGACGAGCAGGGATTTCGGGTCGAGCTCGATCTGGTCGAGCGGCCGCTCGTGGCGCGTGTCGACGCCGGGGCGTTGACCCAGGCGCTGGTCAACCTGCTCGACAACGCCGTCAAGTACTCGCGAGAGGTCAAGGAGATCACCGTGGCCTGTCGTCGCGAGGGGGCGTGCGCGCTGGTCAGCGTCCGGGATCGGGGGGAAGGGATCGACCGCGAGGAACTGCCGCGGATCTTCGAGACCTTCTACCGGGGCTCCGGCAATGGCGACGCGCCGGCGCCCGGTTTCGGACTGGGACTGGCGCTGGTGCATCACATCGCCGCGGCGCACGGCGGGCGCGTGCGCGTCGAGAGCCACGTCGGGGAAGGCAGCACGTTCACCCTCGAGCTGCCGCTTGCCGACGGTGCGGCGCTCTACAGGAGATGAGTGATCGGCCGGGCACCAGACCCGGGATGTCGAGGAGGGGGACCGGATGGCGCGTATCCTGATCGTCGAGGACGAGCCCCAGATGCGCGAGGGGCTCAAGCTGAATCTCGAGTACGAGGGGCACGACGTGTCGGTCGCGGCCGATGGCGACGCCGGCCTGGCGGCGGCAGGTGACCGGTCGCTCGACCTCGTGATCCTCGACATCATGCTGCCAGGGTGCAGCGGCATCGAGGTGCTCGAGCGGCTGCGCGCCGGGGGCAGCACGACGCCCGTCATCATGCTGACCGCGCGTGGCCTGGAGACCGACAAGGTGACGGGGCTGAAGCTCGGCGCCGACGACTACGTCACCAAGCCGTTCTCGCTGCGCGAGCTCTCGGCCCGCGTCGAGGCGGTGCTGCGCCGGGCCGCCGCCGGCCCGGCGGCGGGGGCGGCTGGCGACGCGGCAGCCGAGGAGGCCAGCTACTGCTTCGGCGACGTGGTGATCGACTTCGCGGCGCGCACCGTCACCCGCGGCGGTGCGGTGGTCAATCTCGCCTTCAAGGAGTTCGAGCTCCTGGCACTCCTCGTGAAGCACCGCGGCACCACGGTCTCGCGTACCGAGGTGCTCGACCGCGTCTGGGGTTTCAGCCGCCACGCGCAGCCGGAGACGCGCACCGTCGACACCCACATCTCGAACCTCAGGAAGAAGCTCTGGGACGCCGGTGAGGGTGGTCGCTTCATCAAGACGGTGCACAAGATCGGCTATCGCTTCGTCCCCGAGGGCGACGGGACGGCCGGCTGAACGCGGGCTGCAGCCGGGCGCTGGCGGTGGGCGCGGAGTGTCCGGTCGCGGTGTCCGGTCGCGGCGTCCGGTCGCGACGGCTGCCGCGACCTACCGTCACTCGGCCTCGATGACCGTGGAGGCTGGTGGCAGGGTGATCGGCCCGTCCGGTGCGGTGGGCACGGCGGTGGCGGCGAGTCCGGCCTCGGGAGCAAAGCCCCAGACGCGGATGTCGTCGATCGTCCAGCCGTCCTTCTCGCGGGCGCCGTTGGCCAGCAGCCGGAAGCGCAGGTGCAGCGAGGGTGCGCCGGCGAACCTCCCGAGATCCACATGACGCTCCCGGAACCGGTGCTGGGCGCCGCCCCGGCCGGTCGCCAGCGTCGTCCAATCGCGGCCATCGACCGAGGCCTCGACCAGGCAGCGATCCGACCAGGGCTCGACCACGTAGCGCTCGCGGTAGACCAGGCGGGCGGCAGTGAAGGCGCTCAGGTCGAGCGGCTCGCGAAGCTCGAGCGCGTTGTCGCTGCGGGCCGCATAGCTGCCGTGCGGACTGTCGGTGAAGGCGCGGCCGGTCCTCTCGCCGCCGCCGAGCTCGATCACACCCCATCCCGCCGACGTCCGCCAGTGCGCCGCGCCGCGCTCGGCGTCGTCCGCGAAGACCAGCCGCGGGCGGCCGGCGATCAGCGTCACGGTGTCGTGACCGACGTAGCCGCCGGCGCCCCTGAGCTCCAGATCGAACTCGAGCGGCACTCCCTCGACCGTGTCCGGGGCGAGCGCGATCTCGAAGACGAGACGCGTCGCGGGCAGCGTCGCGCGCGCGGGCACCTCGCCGACCACCTGCTCGGCCGACACGACGCTGGCCGCCGCCGTGCGCGCCCGCAACGTCGCGACGATCGACCGTGCGCGTGCGTAGCCCTTGTTGCGCAGGCCGATCGCCACCGAGACCCGTTCGCCCGGTCCGGCGGTGCCGTCGCCCCCCGAGTCGCCGACGATGGCGCTCGACGCGACCGCCAGGTGCGCGCCGGCGATGCGCGCCATGTGCAGCATGCTGGGCAGGTTCTGTGCCGCGAGCTCGTCGAGGCGCTCGGCGCCGGGCCAGAAGCCGTCGGCCGGCTGCCCGATCTCCGGCTCGACCACGAGGATGCCGGCGACCTCGTGCGCCCAGTCCTGGGAGCGACCGTTCGAGACGTAGAGCAGCTCCCACGGCTGGCCGTACGGATAGCCGGTGAGTACCTCGAGGTCCTCGCCGAGCTCGCAGAGCTCCTGCCAGCGCACCGGCCGCTCGGGGGCCCAGCCGCCCGGCAGCAGGTTGAGATCGCTGAAGGCGTGCAGGGTCATCCCGGTGACGAACGGCCTGGCGAGCATGAAGTCGCGCATGGCGCGGGTCTCGGGCTCCGAGAAGGCATGCGGGCCGCGATAGGTCTGGCTCGACGGGTCGGGGCTCGAGCCGCGATCGTCGTGCGCGAAGCGGCAGTCGTAGTTGCGGTTCAGGTCGACGCCGAACGAGCCGTCGGGGTTCGGCCGGCGGTTCTTGCGCCACATGCCGCCTGGCTGGTTCATGGCGTAGCCGTCCGGATTGACCATCGGCACGAACCACAGCTCGCGCTCGTCGATCAGGTAGCGGATCTCCGGATCGTCCGCGTAGTGTGCCACCAGGTGGAACATGGTCCGCAACAGCGTCTCCAGGCTGGCCGCCTCCCGGGCGTGATGCAGCGCGTCGAAGAGCACCTCGGGCTCGTCCTCGTCGACATCGGGCCGGTCGGAGATCTTGACCGCCCACAGGTCGCGTCCTTCCCAGGTCTTGCCGAGCGAGATCCGTTCCCCCACGATGTGGGGATAGGCGCGGCGCAGCGCGTCGAGCGTGGCGACGACCTGCTCGTAGCTGTGGTAGGAGGGGACGGATCCCACCCCGGCGGGTGCGGCGGTGAGGACCGGGGGGACGGCGGGCCGGGAGGGGAGCGCTTGGGGCGCGAAGCCCAGCCGGCCGAGCCGCTCCATGTCCGGCTCGCGGACCGCCACCCGCAGCCGGCCGGCGGTCTCACGCCCGAGGATGTCGACACCGAGGTGATGCAGATGCTCGAGAGCGGTGACGCTGGGAACCTCGATCCTGAGAAGCTGCCGTGCGGGGACGGGCGCCGTCGCGCGCGGTGCGGAGTCGACGCCGCCGGCAGCCTGCCGGACGCCGCTCACGGGCGACAGGCAGAGCGCGGTGGTGACGAGCACCTGCGTGATCTGGCGGAGACGCGCATCCATGCGACGGTATCGGAAGGGTTGCCGGGGGGCCCAGACGGTCGGCTCGCGGTGAAGCTCCGGACCGTGTGGCAGGGGTTTCGAAGGCCACGGGCAATTATCTCATGGATGTGCGGGAGCGTCCACCCGCCGGCCGCCAGCCGAGCACGCGCGGTGCGCTCCGCCCGGGGGCTCGCAGGGCTCCTGGTCGCACTGTGCGCGGCGGTCGGCGCGGCGATCTTGGCGCCGAGCGGCGCGGCGCCGCCGAGCGCCGCCACGTCGCAGTCGGCCGTCGCGGCGGACGCCGCCGCCGCGGACGCCACCGCCACGATGCCGGGTGCCGCGACCGGCGCCGCGCCGCGGACGCAGCTGTTCCTGGGGGGCGGCGCCGCCGCGGAGTGGGGGCGCTTCGTGGCGAGCGAGACCGAGATCGCCGCCGCCGCCATGCCACTCCGTCTGGGGCTCGCGCTGCCGGACTCGGTCACCATCGTGCTCTGTGCGCACGTCGACGAGTTCCGGCGCATCGCCGGCCCGATGGCGCAGCCGGGCGTGCTGGGCGTGGCGCGGCCCTGGGATCGTCTGGTGGCCCTGCAGATGGCGGCGCTGGGTCCGGGACCCGAGCGCAGCCTGGTCGGCACGCTGCGTCACGAGCTGGCGCACGTGACGCTCGGTGAGGCGGTACGACGCGGCGGCGTGCGACTGCCCACCTGGTTCGACGAGGGTGTCGCCAGCTGGTTCGGCGCCCGGCACACGGACATCGGGGCGCTCGATGCGGCGAGCCTGACGCGCGCCGCGGAGCTGCGCCTCGAGCGACTGGCCGACGGTTTTCCCGAGGGACGCGAGCGGCGCGTGCTCGCCTACACGAAGAGCCTGATGGCGATCGAGCGCCTGGAGGCCGGGGAGCCGGGTGCGGTCGCGCGCATCGTGCGACGGCTCGCAGCCGGCGAGGACTTCGACTCGGCCCTGGTCGCCGCCACCGGTCTCGACGTCGACGCGCTCGAGGAGGCGACGCGCTCCGCCACGCGACGTCGCTGGCTGCCGGTCGCCCTGGTCCGTGCGCTGGCCTCGCCCTACCTGCTGCTGGCGCTCGTCGTCCTGGTCGGCTACATCGCGCGACGTCGCCGACTGCGGCGGCGGCTGGCCGAGGCGGACTGAGGGGCGACGTGGTATCCTCGCCGATCCCGGTCGGAGCAGGAACGGACAGTTGCCAGGCGGCTCGAGGGAGCCAGGAGACGCGCGCCGTGAGCCCCGCCGCTCGCCGGGCGGCGCGTCGCGAGGAGGTTCAGCAACGATGACGCAGCTCGTGGAGTGCGTGCCCAACTTCTCCGAAGGACGCAACCAGGACGTCATCCAGGCGATCGCACGCGCGATCGAGGAGGTCGAGGACGTCGAGCTGCTCGATGTCGACCCCGGCGCCGATACCAACCGGACCGTGGTGACGATGGTCGGCGCGCCGGATGCGGTGGTCGAGGCCGCGTTCCAGGCCATCCGGATGGCCGCCGAGCGCATCGACATGCGCCAGCACTCCGGCGCGCACGCGCGCATGGGCGCGACCGACGTCTGTCCCTTCGTGCCGGTCTCCGGCATCACCCCCGAGGAGTGCATCGAGCTCGCGCGCCGGCTCGGGGAGCGGGTCGGGGAGGAGCTCGGCATCCCGGTCTACCTGTACGAGAAAGCGGCGACGCGACCGGAGCGGCAGAACCTGGCCGTGGTCCGCAAGGGCGAGTACGAGGGGCTCGAGCACAAGCTGGCCGATCCGGAGTGGAAGCCCGACTTCGGACCGGCGCGCTTCAACCCGAAGAGCGGCGCCACGGTGATCGGCGTGCGCGAGTTCCTGATCGCTTACAACGTCAACCTGAACACGCGCGATCGCAAGCTGGCCAGCGACATCGCCTTCTCGATCCGCGAGCAGGGTCGGAACAAGCGCGGCCCGGACGGTAAGTTCGTGCGCGACGCGGACGGCGAGCCGCTCAAGGTGCCGGGCATCTTCAAGGAGTGCAAGGCGGTCGGCTGGTACATCGACGAGTACCAGATGGCGCAGATCTCGATGAACCTCACCAACTACAAGGTGACGCCGGTGCACGAGGTCTTCGACGAGTGTTGCCGCCAGGCCGAGGAGCGCGGCTTGCGGGTGACCGGTTCCGAGCTGGTCGGACTGATCCCGCTCGACGCCATGCTGGCCGCCGGCCGCTACTACCTCCGGAAGCAGAAGCGCTCGACCGGCGTGCCGGAGCGCGAGCTCGTGCGCATCGCCGTCCAGTCGATGGGGCTCGCCGAGCTCGGCCCGTTCGAGGCCGATCAGAAGATCATCGAGTACCGCGTCCGCCGCCCGGGGCGCCTCGTGTCGATGACGGTCCGCGACTTCACCGACTTGCTGTCGACCGACGCGCCGGCCCCGGGTGGGGGCTCGGTGGCGGCGGTCTGCGGCGCGCTCGGCGCCGCGCTCGCCGCCATGGTCGCCAACCTGACGATCGGCGTGAAGAAGTACAAGGACGGTTGGGAGGCGATGCGACCGGTGGCCGACCAGGGGCAGGAGCTCAAGGACTTCTTCCTCGCCGCGGTCGATCGCGACACCGACGCCTTCGACGCGGTGATCGCCGCGATGCGCGGCAAGGCGACCAGCGACGAGGAGCAGCGCGCCAAGGATGAGAGGATCCAGGCCGCGACGCGCGGTGCGACCGAGGTGCCGCTCGGGGTGCTCGCCAAGACGGTGCCGGCGATCGAGCTGGCTCGCCAGGCGGCGCAACACGGCAATCCCAACTCGCTGTCGGACGCCGGGGTGGCCGCGCTGGCGGCGCGGGCGGCAGCGCGCGGCGCCTACTACAACGTACTCATCAACCTGGAGTCGATCACCGACGGCGGCTGGGCGCAGACGAAGCGCGCGGAGGCCGAGTCGCTGCTGGCCGCTGCGGAGCAGGCGGCGGCCGAGGTGACGCGGCTGGTCGAGTCGCGCCTGGCGCCGGCCGGCGCGGCGGCCGGCGGCTGAGCGCGGGGCGGCCGGCGGCTGAGCGCGGCGGCTGGCGGCTGAGCGCGGGGCGGCCGGCGGCTGAGCGCGGCGGCCGGCGGCTGAGCGCGGGGCGGCCGGCGGCTGAGCGCGGGGCGCGGCGGCCGGCACCGGGCACTGAAAGGAGAATCGCGATAGCCATGCAGGATTTCGCCCAGATTCCGCTCGGCGAGAGCGGGCAGCCGGAGCTCCGATTCGTGGCCCGCGCGGCCGCGGCGGCCAGCGACTTCTTCGGCGCCGGCGACGCGCTGGCGTGCCTCGTCGGTCCCGACGACCTGCCGCAGCTTGCGGCGGGCGCGGCCCGGACCGGCCTCCTCGGCCGCATCGCCGACCTGGTCGACGGCGATCTCGCCGACCTGGCGCCCCCCGACCCGGAGCGACACGATGCCTCGCCGGAGCGGAGCCGCCGCACCTACGTCTACCCATGGAACGGACACCGCCGTCGTCTGGCGGCGGTGGCGCTCGGGGAGGGCGCCGGCGCCGCCCACCTGCGCGTCGAGGGCGACCGGCTGGCACGGGCGCTCAACAAGACCGGCCAGCGGCTCGGAATCGTGCTCGGCGGCCGCTGGGCGAGCGACCCGGCGAGCCTGGCGGCGCTCGCCGAGGGGCTCACCTACGGCAACTTCAGCTGGCGCAAGTTCAAGACGCGCGAGCCGCGCCGCGGTCTCGAGGAGGTCGCGGTCCTCACCGACGGCGAGCCGTCGGCCGCCACCCACGAGGCGCTGGCGCGCGGTGCCGCCCTCGCCCGCGCCGCGGTCCTGGCGCGCGGGCTGACCCTCGAGCCGCCCGAGCGCCTCGATCCGCCGCGCCTCGCCGCGCGGGCGCTGGAGATCGCCGCGCCGCTCGAGACCGTGCGCTGCGAGTCCTGGTCGGAGGAGCGCATCCGTGCCGAGCGTCTCGCCGGGCTCCTGGCGGTCGGCCGGGGCTCGGCGAAACCGGTGGCGCAGATCGAGTACGTCTACACACCGCCGGGCGGCGCCAGCCGCACCGTGGTCCTGGTCGGCAAGGGCGTCACCTACGACTGCGGGGGCCTGCAGGACAAGGGCGTCAACATGAACCACATGCACCGCGACATGGCCGGTGCGGCGGCGGTGGTGGCGATGATGGTGGCGCTCGATCGTCTGCGGCCACCGGTCCGTGTCGTCGGCCTCGCCGGGGCCGCCGAGAACATGGATGGCCCGAACGCCTACAAGACCGACGAGGTCATCGTGCACCGGGACGGCAAGACGACGAGCGTCGGCCATACCGATGCCGAGGGACGCCTGGTGCTCTACGATCAGCTGGTCTACGCACGCGAGACGCATGATCCCGAGCTCATCATCGACATGGCGACCTTGACCGGTGCGGTCAAGCTGGCGCTCGGGACCGACACCTACGGGGTCATGTCGAACGAGAAGGGCCGCGCGGCACGCGAGCGGCTGCTGGTGGCGGCCCGCCGCGCCGGCGAGAAGGCGTGGCCGCTACCGCTGGATCACGACCTGCCGAACAGCGAGCACGTCATCGCCGACTACGAGAAGAGCTACTCGAAGTCGATGGCCGGCGCCTACACCGATCTCGACAACAACGGCAAGCGCGACTACGGCGCCGGCACCTGCCGGGGAGGTGCCTTCCTCGAGGAGGCGATCGCGGGCCGCGCGGCGTGGCTGCATCTCGACATCGCCTACACGGGGATGGACGGCCCCACGGGCTCGCCGGTGCCGACGCTCTGCCACCTGCTGCTCGACGAGAGCTAGCGTGACGACCAGCAGCCGGGCGTGGCACACATGCTGCCGCCCGCCCGGGCCGCCTCCAGCGCGTCAGGCGGTCGGTGCGCGCCAGTGGAGCGGTCGCTGGCGCGCAGGATGCCGCGTCGCCGGCGTGGCCGGGATGGTCGCGCTCGGCATCGCGCTCGTGGTCGCGGTCGCGGCGGGTGCGGACGACGAGGACCCGTCTCGGCTCGAGGGGCGGCCGGTCCTCGAACTGCGCTTCACCGGCAACGAGACGCTCCAGCGCTCGCTGCTGGAGGCCGCGGTCTACACCCGCAGCGGCGGTGGCTTCCTGTTCTGGAAACGGGTCGAGCCGTTCGTGGCCGGTGAATTCGAGCGCGACGCCCTGCGCCTGCGCGTCCTCTACCGGCGTTACGGCTTCTTCGAGGCCACGGTCCGGGGCCGGGTCGAGCCCCTCGATCACGGTGTCCGGGTGACCTTCGTCATCGACGAGGGCCCCGCGACGGTGATTGGCAGCCTGGCGATCGAGGGCTGGCCGGAGCAGGTGACGGATCCCGAACACTGGCCGGAGCCGCTGGCGCTCCCTGCCGGGTCGCGCTGGCGCCAGGCGGACGTCGAGCGTGCCGGCCGTCGTCTCGCCGACAGCCTGCTCGCCCACGGGTACTGGCGTGTCGAGGTGCTGCAGGAGACCCGGCGCGAGGATCACACCGCGACCGTGACGCTGCGCGTCACGCCGGGGCCGGTCTACTGGCTGGCCAGGGTCGAGGTGATCGGCCGCGGCCGCGTGCCGCGCTGGATCGTCGACGAGAGCCTCGGCCTCGAGCCAGGCACGCCGTTCCGCGCGGCCGGGGTCGCCGCTGCCCGCCGCCGGCTCTCACGGTTGCAGCTGTTCCGGCGCGTCGAGACCGGGACCACGACCATCGGCGCGGACTCGGTCGCGGTCACCATCGAGGTCGAGCCCGGCGGTCACCTGTCGCGCGGATTCGGGATCGGCTACGGCACCGAGGACAAGGTGCGGCTGCGTGCCTTCTGGTCCGATCGCAACTTCCTCGGCGGCGCTCGCCAGATGCACGTCGACGGACGCTGGTCGGGCCTCGGGGCCGAGGCCGGTCTCAAGTTCGTGCAGCCGCGCTTCCCGGTGCATCCGTTCCGGACGGAGCTCGGAGCTCGGTTCGAGCGCCTGACCGAGGAGAACTACACGCTGCGACGCCCATCGATCGAGGCCTGGCTGCGGCGTCCGCTGCCGGCGCGCTTCGAGCTGGGCGTGGGCATCGACATCGCGCGCAATTCCCTCGACGCCGAGGACCCGGATATCGCCGCCGAGGTTCTGGCCGAGGACCCGAGGCGCTCGGCGGAGCTGCGCCTCGAGCTGCGGCGGACGACCGCCGATGACCTGCTGTCGCCGGGTCGCGGCAGCCGGCTGCTGCTCAATGCCGCCTGGTCGGACACCGACCTGATCGCCGAGGCGAGCTATGGGGTCCTGGAGCTCGACCTCCGCCGCTACCACCCGCTGGGCGACGCGCACCTCGTGGCGCTGCGGCAGACCTTCGGGCTGTCGCTGCCGCGCGGCACGACGCGCGTGATGCCGGTCTGGCGACGGCAGTACGCGGGTGGTGCATCCGACATGCGCTCGTACGCGCGACGGACGCTCGGCCCGCTCGATGACGATGGGGACGGGCTCGGCGGCGAGCTGGCGACGGTGTCGGTGGTCGAGCTGCGACTGCTGCGCGAGCACTGGCTCGGCGTCGCCCTGTTCGGCGAGATGGGAGGGGTCTGGGGCAAGCTGGCGGAGGTGCGGCCGGCGACGCTGCGGTTCGGTGCAGGTTTCGGGCTCCGGCTGCGCACGCCCGTCGGCCCGGTGCGTGCCGACTTCGGGCACAAGGTCGGCGGCTACGACAGGCGGCTCGATGCCTGGATCTACCACCTGTCGATCGGGGAGGCGTTCTGAGCGTGGTCCGTCATCGCGACAGGTGCGGAACGGACGGCGTGGTCGCGACGTCGGGACTCCGGGGAGGGATGCGCCCGCGCCGGAGCTCCCGCACCGCACGCGTCGAGGAGCGCGGCACCGTCCGGACGGGGTTCGTGCTTGGCGCGACCGGCGTCGCGCTCGGGCTCGCCGTCGCCGCGCTCGCCATCGTGCTGGTCGGACTGCACACGGACGCCGGTCGCGCCTGGGTGCTCGAGCAGGCGACGGCGCGCGTCGGCGAGGCCGCGGGCCTCACGATCGATGCCGCGCATCTCGACGGCTCGCTGCTCGGTGCCTTCACGCTCCACGACGTGACCGTGAGGGCCGCGGCGGATGCGCGCGACCGCGCCATCAGCGAGGCTGACGGCGTTGCTGGCATCGCCCAGCCCTGGATCGAGGCCGCGTCGATCAGGGTCGACTGGCGGCCGCTGGAACTCCTCGCTCGCCGCGTGCACGTCGTCTCGCTCGCCGTGGATGCAGCCCGGGTCGATCTGCCCCGCCGCCGGGCCGGAGACCGGCGAGACGCACCGGCAGCCGCCGAGGCGGCGCGCGGGGCCGCCGCCGACACGTCCTCGACCGTCGCACCCTGGACCATCGCGCTCGACGCGTTGCGTATCGACCGTGCGTCGCTGGTCGTCAGCGCGGGCGTCACCATCGACTCGCTGAACGCCGCACTCGGTGGACGGTTGGAGCTCGCCCGTCCGCTCGCGATCGCGCTGCGGCTGGACGCGCTGCGCGCGCGCTGGCGCGAACGCGACCTGGCGTTGAGCGGCTGGCAAGGGCCGCTCGAGTTGCGTGGCGACGCGACCGGTGGCGGGGCGCGCGGTGCTGTGCGCTGGGAACGAACCACGGGGCAGCTCGCGATCGAACTCGGTGGTGCGGGTTACGTCGCCCGCCTGTCGGCGGCGGTGCCGGGCGGGCAGCTGGCGCGCTTCGCGGACGGGCTCGGTGACCATCCGGCGTTCGAGCTGGAGGCGACGGTGCGCGGCGCCCTCCGACCGGCTGAAGGCCGGCGCCTCGGAGGTCACTCCCTCGAGCTCGGCGCGCGCTCGGGCGCCGGTCGCGTCGATCTCGCGGCGCGGATCGACGACCCGTCGGCCCGAGCCACGCTCGCGGTCGAGGCGCTCGATCCCGGCCGCTGGTGGCGGGGTGCACCGGGCGGCAGCCTGACGCTGGGTGGCGAGCTGTCGCTCGCGCGCATCGACCGGCCGCTCGACGATGCTCGTGCGCGCCTCACGCTCGGTCGCGGGCGCCTCGGCGCCGTCGCGCTGACACGCGGCGCGCTCGACGTCCGGACCTCCCCGATCGGGTACGTGCTCGAGGCGCTCGAGCTCGAGGCCACCGGGACGCGCGTCGAGGCGACGGGACGCTACGCCGATCCCCGCGATGCCGAAGCGACGCTGGCGGCGCGCTTCGACGACCTGGCGGTCTGGGGAGACCTGCTCGACCTGCCGCTGGGCGGTCGCTGCACCCTGGACGGCCACCTGAGCAGCCGTGCCGCCGGGGCGCGCGGTCGCCTGGGGATCGACGCTGACGCCTGTTCGGTCGGCTCCTGGTCCATCGACGATGCCGATCTCGGGCTCGACCTGCAAGGGTCGGGGAAGACCGGAAGCGACCTGCGCGTCCGCGCTCAGGGCACGCTCTCCGCCGTCGGCAGACCGGGCCTGCGCTGTCGTGACGTCGCACTCGGCGGGTCGATCGTGCAACGAGGCCTGCTGGCGACCGGCGCCGGCGATTCGGCCCGCTGGCGTGGCCCGACCGAGTTCGATCTGGAGCTCGACGCGCGGATCGACTCGGTGTCGGGCGCCGCGTTCCTGGACGGCGCGCGAGTCCGGGCGGCGGCGGCAGGCGAGCGCCGTGGACCGGCGGTCGCGGCGCGCGTGCGCCGGCTGGTGCTCGACGCTCCGCGGCTCTCCATGCCGGACGGGGAGCCCGAGAGTCTCGTGTCGCTCGAGGCGCCGTGCTCGATCTCGCGCCGCGCGGGCGGCGCCATCGAGGTACGCGAGCTCGCGTGCGCCGTCGCCGGCGGCAGACTGGGAGGTCGACTCGCTCGCGATGCCGACGGTGGGCTCGCCGCGCGTCTCGAGGTGTCGTCGCTCGGGCTCGGTGCGCTCGAGCGCCTGGTGCCGGACATGCCACCGGTCGCGGGCGTGCTCGACGCGACGCTGGATGTCGCCAGCGGCGGCCCTGTTAGCGACCGCGTCGCCGGCCCGGGGCAAGGTGATGGCCCGGTCGCGGACGATCGGCTGGCCGGCACCGCGCGCGTCGCGATCGATGCGTTGCGCTTGCCCGGTCGCCCGTTGGTCGATGTCGATCTGGAGGCGACGCTCGGTGCCAGGGGCATCGATCTGGCGGTCGTGGCGCACGCCGCACCGGCCGACACGCTGCGAGCCTCGGGACGGCTGCCGATCGTCCTCCGCGCGGCATCACCGGTCTGGGGCTGGCAAGACGACGCGCTCGACGTGAGGCTCGCACTCGCCGCCGACTCGCTCGACACCTGGAGCGGCGTCGAGGCCCTCCGCGGCACTCACGTCGCGCTCCGCTCGACGCTGAGCGGTCCACCCTCCGCGGCGCGCCTCGTCGCGGACGGACGCATCGTGCCGCCGCGCCACCCGGCCGTGCCGCACGCGCTCCAGATCGATCTCGACGCCGAGATCGGCGATGGGCGCGCAGCGCTCGAGCTCGTCGGGGTGCTCGGTGAACACGACGTGCTCCAGGCTCGCGCCTCGCTACCGCTGGGGCTCGACCTCGTGCACGGCGTCGCCATCGACTCATCACTCGCCCTGACCGGTGCGATCACCACGCGGGCGTTCCGGCTGGCGACGCTCCAGCACCTGTTCGGCGACGCGGTGCGTGTCGCCGGCGCGGTCGATCTCGATGCTCGCGTCGACGGCACGCTGAGGGCGCCGGAGCTGTCAGGCGAGCTCGGACTGGCGGACGGACGCCTGGAGATCGTGCCGCTCGCCATGGTGGTCCGCGATCTCACCATGGAGGCCGCGTTCGACAACCGGCGTCTCGTGATCCGCCGCTCGGAGGGGCGGACGGCCGACGGAGTGTTCACGCTGTCGGGCTCGAGTGGTACGCCGCTCACCCCCGACGCACCGCTTGACGTGCGCCTCGCCGCGACGCGCCTCCGCTTCCGCACGCCGCACGTGGAGCGGGCGAGCGTCGATCTCGAGATCGCCGCCCGGGGCGATCTCGAGCGCCCGGCGCTCTCCGGGCGGGTCCGGGTCAACGAGGCAGTCATCCCGGTTCCCGAGCAGCGGCATCGCGGGTACCTGGAGCTGACCGACGAGGAGGTGGCGGCGCTCGGCGACACGACGATCGCCACCCGCCGCGGCGGACCGGCGCCCGCCTCGGCGCTACCCGTCGATCTCGATCTCGACGTCCAGATCCCGCGTAACGTCTGGCTGCGCAACCGGCAGATCTCGATCGAGTTCGGCGGCGAGCTCGAGGCCCGCACGGGCGGTGGCACAGTGGGGCTCTACGGGAAGCTCGAGACGGTGCGCGGGCGGGTCGAGTTCCAGGGCAAGGCATTCGACGTCAAACGCGGGATCGTCACCTTCATCGGCGACGAGAACCCGGAGATCGACATCGACGCCACGCACCGGGTCCGCGAGTGGACGGTGCACGTGCTGCTGACCGGCAGCGCCCACGAGCCGGAGCTCACCTTCAGTAGCGAGCCGCCGCTCCCGGAGTCCGACATCCTGTCGCTGCTTCTCTTCGGGCGCACGTCGAACGATCTCTCGGAGCGCGAGCAGCTGACGCTCGCCGATCGAGCCACCAACCTGATCAGCGGCCTGGCGGCCGCGCAGCTCGAGCAGGCGCTGGCCGCGCAGCTCGGGCTCGACCTGCTCGAGATCAATGCATCCGGCCGCGATCGCAACGTGACGGTGGGCAAGTACCTGAATCAGCGCACGATGATCCGCGTGGCGCAGGACCTCGAGAGCGGCGGCGAGACCGTGGTCACGGTCGAGTATGCGCTGACGCCACGCTTGCAGATCGAGGTCAGCGCCGATGACGAGGGGCAGTCGGCGATCGACCTGCTCTTCAAGAAGGACGACTGAGACGATGAGAAGCACCAAGGAACCGCCACGACGAGCGGGACGGAACGGGTCGAGGCGGAGCGTCACCAGCACGGACCGCGCGGGTGGAATCCCGCGCCTGCCGGCGCGCCGCTTCTTCGCGACGCGACCGATCCACGGCTGCGCGCTGTCGCCCGATGGCGAGCGGGTGGCGTTCATCACCACGATCTCGGGCAGCCCCGAGGTCTGGATCGTGCCGGCGCGGGGCGGCTGGCCGGACCAGCTGACCTTCGACCGGCGCGTGTCGCCGCTCTCCGGGCTCCGCTTCAGTCCCGATGGCCGCTGGATCGCCTACATGGCCGACCGGGACGGTGACGAGGCGTTCGACGTGCTCGCCGTCCCGACCGCCGGCGGCGAGCCGGTCACGGTGCACGCGGTCGAGGGCCGGCGCGCCTACCTGGGCGACTGGCACGAGAGCGGTCTCCTCCTGTCGGTGAACGACGACGACCCCGCACGTTTCGGGGTGGTGCGCCGCCGGGCATCGGCCGCGGCGCTCGGCCGCGGCTCCGGTGGTCGCCTCGAGGTGCTGCACGCCGCGCGGCACGACATCGACACGTTCGTCCACCTGAGCCGTGACGGGCGCTGGCTGCTCATCGCGCGTTTCCATCACAACACCTGGCAGGAACTCCTGCTGCGCGATCTGGAGCGCGGCACGGTCGCCACGCTGACGCCGCCGGAGGAGGGCGACGGGGGAGCGATCTCCGATGGTCGCGTGCTCGATGATGGCACGGTGCTCGTGCTCTGCACGCACGGCGTCGACCGGCGCGCCATCGCCCACATCGACCCGCGCAACGGAGCGGCCGCCTGGCGGTGGCTGGTCCGGCGACCGCACGAGATCCAGGCGCTGGACCTGAGCCGTGACGAGCGCGTGCTCCTGTGGATCGAGAACCGTGACGGTGCCGACGTGATGCGGGTCCGTCACCGTCCGACCGGCGCCGAGCGCGACCTGCCGGTGACGCCGGGTGCCGCGGCGGTCATGGAGCTGTCGCGCGACAAGCAGCGCGTCCTCTTCCTGCAGAGCACGCCGCGCTCGCCGGCCGAGATCCGGATCTACGACACCGGCAGCTCGGAAACCACCCAGATCAGCCGCTCGATGCTCGGCGGACTCCGCAGCGAGTACCTGGTCGAGCCCGAGCGCGTGCGCCTCGCGGCGGGCGACGGCGTGCCGCTCACGGCGCTCTTCTACCCGCCCACGACCGGCGACACGACGCCGCCCTGGCGGACGGTCGTCTGGTGTCACGGCGGACCGGAGAGCCAGGACCGGCTCGAGTACAACGCCTGGATCCAGTTCCTCGCCAACCAGGGGTTCGGGGTGCTGACGGTGAACTTCCGCGGCTCGACCGGCTCGGGGAAGGCGTTCCAGCGCATGATCTACCGCGACTGGGGCGGCGCCTCCTACCTCGACGTCCTGGCTGGCATCCGCCACCTCGAGGCGCGCGGCACCATCGACCCGGCGCGGCTGGCGCTCATGGGGGGCAGCTTCGGGGGCTACATGACGCTGTGGGGCGCGACCCAGGACCCGAAACGCTGGCGCGCGGCGGTCGACATCTTCGGCCCGTCGAACCTCGTGACCTTCGTCGAGTCGGTGCCGGAGTTCTGGAAGCCGGGCGTGCACCGTCTGGTCGGCGACCCGGCCAGCGACCTGGAGCTCCTCCGCGAGCGCTCGCCGCTCACCGACGTCGACCGGATCCGCGCGCCGCTGTTCGTGGTGCAGGGGGCCAACGACCCGCGGGTCGTGGCCGACGAGTCGCGCCGCATGGTCGAGGCGATCCGCGCGCGCGGCGGAGAGGTCGAGTACCTCGAGCTGCCCGACGAGGGCCACGGCTTCTCGAAGCTCGAGAACAAGATCGAGGTCATGGAGCGGTCGGCGGCCTTTCTCGACCGGCACCTGCGGCGCTGAGCGGGGGGGCAGGCGATCGCGGCGATCCCATCCCGGAGACGGAGAGGCCGCGCGGGAGGCGATGGCTCCGGCGCGGCCTCGTGCGTGCGCTCGCAGGCTGTGTCGCGTTCGCGGTCGTCCGTGTCGTCCGTGACCCGGCGACGACGATGGGCGGGCTACTCGGCGACGACGATGCGCGACGTCGCCACCTGCTCGCCGATCGCCGCGCGCAGGAAGTAGACGCCCGGCAGCAGGCGCTCGCCGCTGGCGTCGCGCGGCTCCCAGTCGAGCGTGTGACGACCGGCGGCGAGCGACCGGTCGAGGACGACCGAGCGCAGACGACCGGTGACGTCGTAGAGTCGCAGGCTGACCGGCTGCGCGGTCGCCCCCGGCACGCTCAGGTCGATCGATCCGGCGCGACCGAGCGGATTCGGCGTGGCGCGGACCAGGCGACCGGCGACGGCCGGCACGGGGTCGAACTCGACCGAGACGCTGCCGTAGTTCATGGCGTCCAGCGTCTGCACGACGCCCCAGCCGTAATCGTTGTCCGGCGCCGATGCGTTGTCGGCGGTCATCATCATCGCCTCGCGCACCTGCATCGCCGACCAGGCCGGGCGCGCCTCCAT
>JASFRE010000034.1:0-16775 GCA_050115055.1 Candidatus Eiseniibacteriota bacterium
TGTGGTCGCCGGGCGGAGACCCTCGAACCGGTGGCGGCGGAGATCGAGGCGCTCGGACGGCGCGCGCTCGCCGTCGCCTGCGACGTGGCGGTCCCCGAGCAGGTCGAGGCGCTGGCCGGCCAGGCGCTGGAGGCGCTCGAGCACGTCGACATCGTGGTCAACAATGCCGGCGTGACCCAGGATGCCATCCTCTTCCGTCTCGGTACCGATGCCTGGCGCCAGGTGATCGACACCAACCTGACCGGTACCTATCTGGTGACGCGCGCCTTCGCGCGACCGATGGCCCGCCGGCGGTGGGGGCGGATCATCAATGTGAGCTCGGTGGTCGGGGTGATGGGCAACGCCGGACAGGCCAACTACGCGGCCTCGAAGGCCGGCATCATCGGCTTCACCAAGTCGGTGGCGCGCGAGCTCGCGTCGCGCAGCGTGACGGCGAACGTCGTCGCCCCCGGCTACGTCGAGACCGACATGACCGCGGGGCTCTCGGACGAGGTGCAGGCGCGCATGCTGGCCTCGATCCCCGCCGGTCGGCTCGGTGTCACCACCGATGTCGCGCCGGTGGTGGCGTTTCTGGCCACCGATCAGGCAGGTTACGTCAACGGTCAGGTCATTCACGTCGACGGCGGCATGCTGATGTGACGCCGCCGGCGCCGGGACATGGCCCGTCGTCCAACCAACCGGACGCCGGACACCCGTCAACCGTCACGTGAAGAGGGGTCACGTGAAGAGGAGGTCACGCGGATGGCTTTCAGCGAGGACAAGGTCAAGGAGGTCATCGTCGACAAGCTCGGTGTCTCGGTGGATCAGGTGACGCCAGAGGCCTCGTTCATCGACGATCTCGGTGCGGACTCGCTCGACCAGGTCGAGCTGGTCATGGCGCTCGAGGAAGAGTTCGACATCGAGATTCCCGACGAGGACGCCGAGAAGATGACGACCGTCCGGGAGGCGATCGAGTACCTGAAGAGCCACGTCGGGGTCTGAGCCGCGCCGCCGGCTCGGGCCGCCGTCCAGCCCCCGCACGAGACACGGACACAGGGAGTCGTGAACCCGATGAATCGAGTGGTGGTCACCGGACTCGGAACGGTGTCGCCGGTCGGCAACGACACGTCCACCTTCTGGTCGGCGCTCGTCGCCGGACGGAGCGGGATCGATCGCATCACGCGATTCGACCCCACCGGCTTCGCGTCGCAGTTCGCCGGCGAGATCAAGGACTTCCGTCCGGAGGAGGTCCTGGATCGCAAGGACGTCCGGCGAACCGACCGTTTCGTGCAGTACGGGGTGGTGGCGGCCGTCGAGGCCGCCGGCCACGCCGGGCTCACGGCCAGCGGCGTCGATCCGGACCGCGTCGGGGTGCTCATCGGCTCGGGGATCGGCGGCATCGAGACCCTCGAGACCCAGCACTCGAACCTCGTCCAGCGTGGACCGTCGCGCATCAGCCCGTTTTTCATTCCGATGATGATCGCCGACATGGCGGCCGGTCGGATTTCGATCCAGCTCGGTTTCCGGGGGCCGAACTTCGCGGCGGTGTCGGCATGCGCGTCGGGTGCCCACGCCATCGGCGAAGCCTACCGCATCCTGCAGCGCGGCGACGCCGATGCCATGGTGACGGGCGGCGCCGAGGCGGCGGTGACACCCCTGGCGATCGGCGGCTTCTGCTCGATGAAGGCGCTGTCGACCCGCAACGACGCGCCTGCCCGCGGGTCGCGACCCTTCGACGCCGAGCGTGACGGGTTCGTGATGGGCGAGGGGGCGGGGGTGGTGGTGCTCGAGACCCTCGAGCACGCGCGGGGTCGCCACGCCGGGATCCTGGCCGAGCTGGTCGGCTACGGTGCCACCGGCGACGCCCACCACATGACGGCGCCGTCCCCCGAAGGGGAGGGCGCGGCGCGTGCCATGCGGCTGGCGCTCGACGAGGCCGGGATCGCTCCTGGCCAGGTCGACTACCTGAACGCGCACGGCACGTCGACACCGCTCAACGATCGCTACGAGACCACCGCGATCAAGGCGATCTTCGGCGAGCACGCGCGCCGCCTCGCCGTGAGCTCCACCAAGTCGATGACCGGTCACCTGCTCGGCGCTGCGGGCGGCATCGAGTTCAACGCCTGCGTCAAGGCGATCGGCGAGGGCGTCATCCCTCCGACCATCAACTATGAGGTCCCGGATCCGGACTGCGACCTCGACTACGTTCCGAACACGGCGCGCCGGGCCGATCTCAAGGTGGTCATGTCGAACTCCCTCGGCTTCGGTGGCCACAACGTCGCGCTGCTCCTGCGGCGCTTCGACGGCTGATGGCGGGCGGCACCCCCGGCTGATCCGCCTCGAGACAGATCCCGCGGCCGGGACCGCCGCCGGCGCGTCGCTTCAAGGTGGCCACCCCGGAGGCCGATGACCCAGGAGAGAGCGTTGCCGGGAGATGGTGTACAATCCGGCTGTCCCCGGCGGGGTGGCTCTCGAGGCGCGGTGACGGACCTGTGAGACGATGATACGGCGCGGCATACGATATCTGCTGGGCGCCCTGGGGCGACGGCGCTTCGAGGGGCGTCCGGTGCAACTCGCCGACGCCACGCTCGACCCGGCCGACATCGGCAGGAGCCTCGCCGCCTGCCAGCGCGACCTCGGCATCGCCTTCTCCCGTGGCGAGCTCTTGCAGAAGGCGCTGACGCATCGCTCGTCGCTGCAGGGCAACGGCGACAACGTGCACCACTCCAACGAGCGCCTCGAGTTCCTCGGCGACTCGGTCCTCGAGCTGATCGTCAACGAGCACCTCTACTCGAAGTACCCCGACAAGCGCGAGGGCGACCTGACCAAGATGAAATCGCTCCTCGTGTCGCGCAGCGTGCTCGCACGTCGTGCCCGGGCGATGCACCTGGGGGACTACCTCTTCCTGTCGCGTGCCGAGCAGGACGCCGGTGGCCGCCAGCGGTCGTCGATCCTCGCCGACGCCTACGAGGCGGTGCTCGGGGCGATCTACCTCGACTGCGGATTCGCCGCGGCGCAGCGCTTCGTCAAGGTGCACCTCCTCGACAGCGCCGAGCAGATCCTCGCCGATCGCGCCCACACCAACTACAAGAACATGCTGCAGGAGTGGGTGCAGGCCGAGTTCAAGACCTATCCGCGCTACCGCACCTCCTCGGAGGAGGGGCCCGACCACGAGAAGCTGTTCACGGTCGAGGTGGCGGTGCACGGCAAGTCGTTCGGCGTCGGCAAGGGGTCGAACAAGAAGCGCGCGGAGCAGGAGGCCGCGAAGTCCGCGCTCGAGGCTCACGGCAAGATCTGACACGGCGCCCCCGCCGACGAGGAGACCGCGTGTCCAGGGATCCGGACCTCGCCCTGCCCGAACGCTGGCTCGAGGGTTCGCTGCTGCTCTTCGCCGCCGTCGTGCCGGTTTCGGTGGCGGCGAGTCAGATCTGCCTGGCGGTCCTGGTCGCCGTCTGGCTCGTCCTCCTCGTGCGCGGTGCCGGTGCCTGGCGCCGCCGACCCGGCCTCGCCGAGCTCGGCATTGCCTGCCTGGTGGCCGGCGGCATCATCGCCTGCCTCGTGAACCGCGTTCCGCACCAGATCCTCGAAGTGTTCGACAACCACGCCGTGCTCCTGGCGCTGCCGGCGCTGGTGGTGGTCGCCCGGCGCCGGCCCCTGGTCTACCGGCGGGCCGTGATCCTCGCCGCTACCGTCGGCGCCTGCGTGGGTATTTACGGGATCTGGCAACATTTCGTGGGGCTCGACCTGATCCGCGAGCGGGTGCTCGAGGTGCGCGGCGACGTCTTCATCGTCAAGGGCACCTTCAGCCATCACCTCACCTACGGTGGCTCGGCGATGCTGGCGCTGATGGCCGGGCTGGGACTCGCCTACGCGGGAGCGCGGCTCCGCTTCCTGCCGTCGCTGCTGCTCCTGCCGCTGGCCCTCGGCCTGGTCTGGAGCTACGCGCGCTCGGCATGGCTCGGGGGATTCGCCGGCACCGGAGCGCTCGTCCTGGCCGGCTCCCTGGCCGGTTCGCTGGCCGGCTCGCTGCGCCGCCTGTTGCTGGTGGCGGCTGCTCTCCTCGTCGTCGTCGCCGGCTTCGTGCTGGTCGATCCCTCGGTGCGCGGCCACGTCGCCGCCACCGCCGATCTCGTGCACGCGCCACCGCCGCGCGTCCGCATCTGGCAGAGCACGCTGCGCATGCTGGCCGACCATCCGCTGGGGATCGGTCCTGGCCGCTTCGCGGCCCTCTTCCCGGTCTACCGGGTGCCGGGCGACTACGACTCGACGGTGCACGCCCACGCCGACATGCTACGCGCCCTGACCGACGCCGGACCGGTGGGGCTCGCCGGCTACCTGCTCCTGGTGCCGGGGGCGGTCGTCCTCGCCTTCCGGGGTCTCCGGCGCCGGCAGCGCCGCGCGGTCGCTGGCGCCGCCACGGCCGGCGCGCCGGCCGCCCAGCACCGGGCGGCTGCCGAGCGCGATCTCCTGGCCGTGGCGCTGGCCGCCTCGACCGCGTTCGCGATCGCCGGGCTCCTGCAGACCTACTTCTGGGACCTGGAGGACCTGATGCTCTGGCTGCTGCTCGCGGTGCCGGCCTTCGCTGGCCGGGAGCCCGAGGCCAGCAGCCCGGCGTAGAGCGCCGCCCAGCGCGCCTCGATGCGCTCGAGGCGGTAGTCGCGCTCGATCGTCCGGCGGGCGGCGCGGCCCAGCACGGCGCGCCGCGCCGCGTCGGCCAGCAGGGCGTCGACCGCGCCACCCAGCGCCGCCACGTTCTCCGCCTCCACCAGACATCCGTCGACGCCGTCGGTGATCAGCGATGGATTGCCACCGACGGCGCTCGCCACCACCGCCAGCCCCGTCGCCATGCCCTCGAGCAGCACGTTCGACAGTCCCTCGGAGCGCGACGGGACGACCAGAAGATCGACCGCCCGGTAGAGTGCCGCCGGGTCGTCCACCGTCCCGATCCAGCTGACCGTCGGACCACAGGCGTCCCGCACCGGCCCGGCCAGCGATCCATCGCCGGCGATCACCAGGTGGGCGGCCGGGGCACCTGGAGAGCGGCGCCGCCAGGCCTCGAGCAGGAGGTCGATGCCCTTGACGGGCTCGAGGCGGCCGACGAACAGAACGCGCGGCAGGGCCGGAGCGCCCTCGAGACCGGGCAGCCGGCGGCCGGCGGCCGGAGCCTTCAGCGGTGCGAAGTGGTCGGCATCGACGCCGTTCGGGATCAGCTCGAGCCGCTCGAGCCCGAGGCCGGCGAGGGCCGCCGCCATGGCCGGCTGGGTGGCGACCACCGCGTCGGCGGCCGCGAGTGCTCGGCGCCGCAGTGCCGTCAGCGGTCCACGGCCGCGTGGCAGATCGAGCCCGGCCAGCTTGACGACGGCCGGCGGCCCGCCGACCCGTCGGGCCAGGACAGCGACCAGAGCCGGGGCGCGCGCCTGGTGGGCGTGCACGACGTCGGCCCCCCGGTGGTTGCGGAGCAGGTGCACCAGGGCGGCGACGAGGAAGCCCGGTCCGCGGAGCGCCGGCTGGCCCAGCCGCCGCACCAGCAGTGGTCCGACGCCGTCCAGCGGCGGCAGGCCGGAGCGCCGTCGCGTCACGATCTCCACCTGGTCGCCGGCCTCCTGCTGGCAGCGGGCCAGCGCCGCGGCCTGACGCTCGGCACCACCGACCAGCGGGTGGAAGCTGTTGATCACATGGACCAGGCGCCGTCGCCTGGGGGCGCGCAGCTCCATGGCGGCCGCGACGATGCGCCGGGCGCGCTGCTGCCAGGTGTGCCGCACGACGCGCTGCCGCGCCGTGGTCGCGAGGCGGCCGGCGAGGTCGGGGGCCTCGAGGACGCGGCGCAGGGCGGCGGCGAACGCCTGGGGGACATCGGGCTCGACGAGCATGGCCGAGGCGCCGTCCTCGAGCACCTCGCGGGTGGCGGCGAGATCGCTGGCGACGATCGGCCGGCCAGCCGCCATCGCCTCGAAGATCTTGAGCGGCGAGGTGTAGCGGCGCTCCGAGGCCCGGCCGTGCGGCACCAGGACGGCGTCGGCGGCTTGCAGCAGCGGCCCCACGGCGACCGGCGCCACCGGTCCCGGCAGGTGGACGTTGGGCAGTGCCGTGGCCCGCGCGCGGTAGGCGTCGAGGCGCCCCGGCGCGCCATCGCCGACCAGCACGAACTGCACCGCCGGCAGCATCGCGGCGACCTCGAGTAACAGGTCGGTGCCCTTGAGCGGACCGAGCGAGCCGGCGTACAGCGCCACCGGCGCCGGATCGTCGCCGGGCCGTCCCGCCAGTGTCCGCAGCTGCCGCCGTCCCGCGGCGACCGCGGCCGGCGTCGCTGGCGCCTCCGGCAGGTCGGTGCCGTCGGGCTCGACGCGGATCTTCCCGGCGTCGACGCCGGCCTCGACGAAGGCGTCGCGCACCGCGCCGCCGAGCACCACCAGCCGCTCGACCAGCGGCGAGCGCACGATGGGCAGGTGCCAGCGATCGACCCGGCCGGCGAGCCGGAAGTGGTGCGCCTCGAACAGGTGGTGGACACCGCCGCGGGCGAGGGCGATCGACGCCATGGCGTTGCGGCAGAAGACGACGTCCCAGGCCTGGCGGCGCGCCAGGCGGCGCACCGCATGGGCGAACGTGACGAGCGCCGCGCGGCCGCAGTCGCCGACGACGCGCACGCGATGGATGGCGAAGCGGTCGCGGATGCCGTGGAATTCGAACGGGTCGACGCCGCGCGTGGTGTGGCCGGCCACGCGCCGTGGCCCGCGCGGTACGACCAGCGTCACCTGGTGGCCGAGCGCACTGAAGGCGCCGGCCATCTTCATGACCTGGATCGCATTGGCCGCCAGCGACGGCACCCGGCCCTGGATCCCACCGACGACCAGCAGGCGCTGTCCGCTCGCCGGTGCCGGCCCGTCCGCGGCGCCGCTAGAGCACATCGTGGCGCTCCAGCCAGAGGTCGAGCACGAACAGCAGCCAGATCCGGTTCGGCGCCCGTCCCCGGCGATCGCGAACCAGCCTCTCGAGCGCCGCCGGGTCGATCCAGTCGCGCCGCCGGAGCTCGCCGGTCCACAGCCGCTCGCGCACCGCGCGCTCCCAGCCGTCGCGGCCCCACTCGGCGCGCGGCAAGCCGAAGCCCTGCTTGGGACGCGAGAGCAGGGGAGCGGGGAGCAGGTCGCGTGCCGCGGCGCGCAGCGCCAGCTTGCCGCGGCCGTCGGCGAACACCCGCGACAGCGGCAGGTGCAGGGCGGTCTCGACCAGGCGGTGGTCGAGCAGCGGCACCCGCACCTCGAGGGCGTGGCGCATCGACGCGCGGTCCACCTTCACGAGGATGGCGCCCGGCAGCATGGTCTCGATGTCGACCAGCTGCAAGCGGCGGACGAGCGGCAGCTCGGGGTTCCAGGCCTGCCGGAGCGGCGCGACGCAGTCGTCGTCCATGTCGCGCACCAGCGCGTCGCGGAACAGCGCCCGGCGCTCGCCGGCATCGAAGAAGCCCACCGCCCGCTGGTAGGCGGTCAGTGGATCGCCGCCCAGGAGCTCGAGCCGGTGCGCCAGGCGCCAGCCGAGCGCGTGCCGTGCGACGCCGCCGGCTGCCAGCCGTCGCCCGACCGCCGCCAGCAGTCCGGCCAGGGGCCCGAGGCGGTGGCGGGCGGCATCGATGCGCGCCGCCTTGCGGTACCAGGCGTAGCCCGCGAAGGCCTCGTCGCCGCCGTCGCCGGAGAGCACCACCTTCGTGTGGCGCGCGACCTCCTCGGCCATCAGGTAGGTGGGTACCGCCGACTCGTCGGCCAGCGGCTCGTCGTAGGCCGCGACCACCCGTCGCAGGGTCTCGAGCGGCCGCCCGGAGTCGACCGCGATCCGGTGATGGTCGGTGGCGTGGCGCTCGGCGACCTGCTCGGCGAAGCGCGCCTCGGAGCGCGCGGTGTGCGCGAAGTCGATGGTGAAGGTGCGCACCGGCGTCGCCGACTGCCCTGCCATGAGCGCCGTCACCGTACCGGAGTCGAGACCGCCGGAGAGAAAGGCGGCGATCGGCACGTCGCTCACCATGCAGTGCGCCACCGCGTCGGCGAGCAGCTCGCGCAGCGCCTCCGCACCCGGCTCCGAGCCCGGCGGTGCCGCCGTCTCCACGCCGGACTCGGTGCCCGCCGGCGCGGCGTCCACGGCACCACCCACTGCACTGCCGGGGGGCGCCCAGTAACGCTCGAGCCGCGCCTCGCCATCCCGGAACACGAGCTGGTGGGCCGGCGGCAGCTTGCGCAGGTGGCGCCAGATCGAACGTGGTGCCGGCACGTAGCCGTGGGTCAGGAAATCACCGAGGGCGGCCGGGTCCAGCCGCCGCGCGATGCCGGGCGCGGCCAGCAGCGCCTGCGCCTCGGAGGCGAAGTAGAGGACCCCGTCGAGCACCGCGTAGGTGAGGGGTTTCACACCGAGCCGGTCGCGCGCCAGCACACAGGTGCGGGTTTCCTCGCTCCAGATCGCGTACGCGAACATGCCCCGCAGGCGGTGCACCACGGAGCGGCCATGGTGTTCGAAGCCGCGCAGCAGCACCTCGGCGTCCGACCGCGACCGGAAGCGCACCCCGCGCGCCGCGAGCTCGGCGCCGAGTGCCCGGAAGTTGTAGATCTCGCCGTTGTAGGTGAGGAGCAGTGAACCGTCGCCGGTGACCATCGGCTGGTGACCATCGGGTGACGGGTCGATGATCGCCAGGCGCCGATGGCCGAAGGCGGTGGTGCCGTCGCGGGAGAAGGCGATGCCGGCGTCGTCGGGGCCGCGGTGGGCGAGACGGTCACGCATCGTCGTGATGAGCCGGAGCTCCACGGGCGCCCGCGCCCCGACGATGCCGACGATGCCGCACATGGAGCGCCGATCTTAGGGGACAGCGGGTGGCCCGGCAAGCCGACGGCCGATGCGGTACACTGCGCGGGGATCACGATGACGCGAGCGGACCCAAGCACCGATCGGCCGGCACGCCGCCGGCAGCCTCGCCGCGGCGCCGGCATCCGCTGCGCGTCGGCGCTCGTCGTCGTGCTCGCCCTCCTCGCCCCGGCCTGCGGCCGCCCGCCGCGGGTCGATCCGGACGCCTTCCTGGCCGATCACCTGGCGCCGCAGGTGGCGCTCTGGCGTCAGCTCGGCAGCCTCACGGCCTATGGCGAGCTGGAGCTCGAGACCGGCGGGCGGCGGGTGGCTGGGCGCGTCCGCGCCCTGGCCGTGCGGCCCGGCCGCCTGCGCATCGACGCCGAGCTGCCCGGCTTCTTCGGTCTCCTGGGCGGCACCGCGACGCTGTGGGCCGATCATCAGGGTGTGCGCTGGACCACCAGCAGCGAGCCGGAACTGTACGACGCGACCGCCGATCCGGTGTTCGGGGAGCTCCTCGGCGTCGTCCCCACGGCGCGCGATCTCGAGGTCCTGCTGTTCGGCCTGCCGGCCTGGTGGTGGCCCGCCGGGCGATTCGAAGAAACTTCGAGTGGCGAGCATAATCCAAAGCAAGAATGGGAGTTGCGAGGACATCCTGCAGCCGGCGTCGGGCGCCTGCGGTGGCCCTCCGGGCGCTACGAGGTGGGGTGGATCGGCGAGCAGCCGCCGGTCCTCGAGGTGCTCGAGCGCGGCGATGCCGGCGGCACCCGGGTGATGGTCAGTTTCGATGCCTACCGGACGGTCGATGCCCTGCGGCTGCCAGGCCGGCTGCGGGTCAGGGCGCCGAACAGCGGCGACCGGCTGGAGATCCGCTGGCGGCGCTTCCAGGCCGACGCGCCCGGCGCCGCCGAGCGTCTCGAATGGCCGCCGCGCTGAGCGGCGACCGGTGCCCCAGCGCTTCCGGTATGCTGTTTGCTAAAGTGAGATTACGGACGTAGGAAGTTCAACCGGGCGGGAACCAGCGGTGGCACGCCGCTGTACCTGCCCTCGTGGGGAATCTGGCATTGAAACTGGGTGGTCGCGATCCCGAGACCGAGGACCTGCGCAGCCTCTCCGACGAGGAGGTGATGGTGCGCTGTGCCCGGGGCTCGGAGCCGGCCTTCGAGATCCTGGTCGAGCGCTACCAGTCGCGGGTGATCAATCTGATCACGCGCTTCATCGGCGATTACGACCGGGCGGAGGACATCGCCCAGGAGGTTTTCATCCGCGTCTACCGTAATCGCCAGCGGTACCGCAAGAGCGGCAAGTTCTCCACCTGGATCTTCACCATCGCCGCCAACCTCGCGAAGAACGAGATCCGCCGCAAGGTCCGGCACCGGCGGGTCGTGTCGATCGACGAGGAGCGCGAGTTCGGCACGATCGGTGACACGCTGCCCGATCCGGGCCCCGGCCCCCGGCAGACGCTGGAGCGCCGCGAGCTCGAGGTGATGATCCTGCAGGCGATCGAGGAACTGCCCGATCGCTACCGCATGGCGCTGGTGCTGCGCGACATCGAAGGCCTGTCGTACGATGAGGTGAGCAAGGTGCTCGGGATCCCCGGTGGAACGGTCCGCTCGCGGATCAACCGCGCCCGGCTCATGGTCAAGGAAAAACTCGAGTCGCTAGTGAGGGTCGACTTCCTATGAGCTGTAGGGCTACCAGAAGCAACTTCTCGGCATACATCGAGTCGGAGCTCAGCGAGGCGGATCGACGTCGCGTCCGTGAGCATCTCGAAATCTGCGCGGACTGCGCGCGGGAGCTCGAGGCACTCAAGAAGACGATGACGCTACTGCGCTGGATCCCGCCGGTCGAGGCCAGCGACGGCTTCGCCACCGAGGTCATGGTGCGCGTGCGTGCCGAGCGCATGGCGCGACCGCGGGTGAGCGTCTGGGAGCGGCTGGTCGGCTGGTGGGAACGCGTGCGCCCGGCGATGCCCTGGGACGGCCTCGAGCTGCCGGTGCCGGCACTGGCGTCGGCCGGCGCGCTCGGCCTGGTGGCCGGCGTGCTGCTGACGCTGCAGCTGCTCGGCATGCCGGTGGGGGTCGCGGACACACCGCAGCTGCCGGGCGAGCTCGCCGCGCTCGGCGGTGCCGCCACGACCGCGCCGCCGGGACCGACGGCGGGCCGGAACGACGCGGCTCTCGTCGCGACGTCCGGCCCGGCACAGACCGAGCGCCAGGCGTTCCGCTCCGACCTGCGTGGGACCGATGCGGTATGGATGCGCGACGTGCCGGCTGGCCTGGCGACGCGTGACGCCGTTGGCAGGGTGGCGGCCGACGATCGCCTCGGCGTCTACGGCCCCGACGATGGCACGCGCGACTATGGTCTGTACGGGTGGAGTGGGCCGGGCTACGCCGGCCAGCAGCTCGAGGGTCCGGCCCCGGTGGCGGTGGTCGAGTACGTGCTGCAGCGCGTGCATTATCCCCAGCCGCGGCAGCCGGGGGCGCAGGGCGTCCCACAGCTGCCGGTCGGGCTGCGGGTCGAGAACGGCTACGTCACGTTCTGATCCGTCCCGGCACCCGTGCCCGGTCCTGTCATGACACGTCCTGTCGTCGAGGTTCGCCCCGTGACGCGCCCCGTAGACACCCTCATCACGACGTTCGCCGCCGCCTGGCTGGTCGCGGCGACCGCCGTCCAGGCCTCCGGTCCCTGCGATCTCAACGACGTCGAGGCGCAGTTCCGCGCCGTCATCGATGCCGTGCAGCCCAGCGTGGTGACGGTCATCGCCTACAGCCCGCGGCGGGACCGCGCCGACGAGGGCATCGAGGCACTCAAGAAGAACGTCGGCTCCGGCATCGTGGTCAACGACCGCGGCCACGTGCTCACCACCACAGGCGTCATCGGCGGGAGCCGCGACCTGTTCGTGCGCACGCAGGACGGGCGCGAGCTCAAGGCGGTCCGCCTCGGGATCGATCCGCGCAGCGGCCTGGCCCTGCTGGCGGTGAGCGAGCTCCGGCAGACGCCGGCTCCCATGGGTAGCTCCGCCGGCCTCGATCACGGCACCTGGCTCATCACCATCGGCCAGCGGCAGGGGGTCTACCCGAGCTGTTCGTTTGGCGCCTTCACCGGCCTCGCGGTCAGCCCGGCGGTGTCGCTCGAGGGCGGGCTCCTGCAGATGACCTCTCGCGTCTTCCCCGGGCAGACCGGCGGTGCGGTCGTCAACCTGCGGGGCGAGGTGGTCGGGCTGCTCCTCGGGTCGATGTCACCCCCCGCCGGTGGCGACGAGCCGGCCGAGGCCGCCGCCGAGAGCTCCGCGTCGCGCATTGCCGGGCTCGACGGCACCGACCTGAGCGTCGCCATCCCGATCGACGTGGCGCGCGAGGTGGCCAGCGAACTCGACCGCAACGGCACCGTTTCGCCCGGCTTCCTGGGCGTGCGCGTGCGGATGCCGACCGACGCTTTGCGCGAGCTGCTCGGTTTCGGCAAGGACGAGGGCGTGCTCATCGACAGCATCGTCCAGGGCGGACCGGCCGAGGCGGCGGCCATCGAGGCCGGTGACGTCATCCTTGCCTTCGACGGGCAGACCGTCCGTGACCCGGCGACCCTGGCGCGTCAGGTCAGTGGTTGCCGCCCCGGCGATCGGTGCACCGTCGTCCTGCTGCGCGGCGATCTGCGTCTCGAGCGCCACGTCACCCTCGGCGCCCAGCCGGCAACGCTGGTCGGCTCCGGCTCCTCCGACGACTAGGCACCGCGCGCGGTGGGACATCGCGGTTGCCACCCGCCGGCCCCACCTTGACGGGCCGCCAGCGATCGCGTTGAATGCGGGCGACGCTGGCTCGACGTGGAGTCATTCCCCGAGGGTGGTGCCATGCTATCCGTCTCGAATGCGACCGACCTGCGGGCGCGGCGCGGCGTTCCCGGCTCGACGTGGTTCCTGATCGCCGCCGCATTGCTCGCCCTCCACTGCGAGAACCTGGTACCCGCCATCGGCAGCAACAGTGCCATCACCCTGGTGAGCAACCTGCCGAGCTCGAGCGCCGCCGAGGAGGCGCTGGTCCAGAGCTTCGAGCGCCCGATCGACATGGTTTCTGTGGAGCCCGCCTTCCGGGTCGAGCGCGCCCAGGTCTCGCGCCTGCCGGCGCTCGAGCAGGCGCGCAATCTGGTGCTGCTCGCCGATCTCTCGCGCGACGACGCGCTCGTCGAGCGCGTCGTGTCGCTGGTCGGCGAGGATCTGGCCGCCCGCATGCGGGCCGGCGAGCGTCACCATGTTTTCCTGACCGACGTCTGGGCGAAGGGACAGACGCTGCTCGTGGTCGCCGCCGGGGACGCCGGGATGCTCGCCGACGCGGTCGAGGAGCACGCCGACTCGATCTACTCGGTCATGGAGAAGCGCGTCACCGAGCAGACGATCGAGGTCATCTTCATGTCCGGCGAGCAGGCGAGCTTCTCCCGCTACCTGCGCCAGCAGTACGGCTGGTCGATCCGCGTGCCGCGGGGCTACCGGGTGTCGGAGGACGCGGAGGCGCGCGTCGTCCGGCTGTGGATGCCCGAGGGCGGCACGCGCCTCGTCATGGTGCACTGGCAGGACGGCGTGCACCGGCTGCCGGTCGTCGAGTCGGCCATCGATTTGCGCGCCCGGCTCGTCTGGTCGTACGACGAGGACACGATTCTCCGCGACCGCACGCGCTCGAATCACGATCCGTTCGAGGGCCGGCGCGCGCTCAACCTCGAGGGTGTCTGGCAGAACGAGCGCTACACGAAGGGTGGTCCCTTCCGCACGCACTTCTTCCTCGAGGGGGATCGCCTGTACATGATCGATCTCCTGGTGTTCGATCCGGAGAACCCGAAGATCAACCTGATGCGACAGGCCGAGGCGATCGCCCTCACCTTCACGCACGGCGAGGGCTGACCCGGGTGTCTACCATGCGACGGACCGCTCGCCCGGGCTGGCGCCGGCCGGCCGGTGGCATCCGGGTGGCGCTCGGCCCGCGCCGTGCCTACGACGTGCACGTCGTCGACGGCTGGCAACGCCTGCCGGACCTGCTCGGGCCGGTGACCAGCGCGCGCCGCGCCCTGGTCGTCACCGATGACCAGGTCGGACCACGCTACGCGCCGGCCGTACGCCGGCAGCTGGCCCGTGCCGGGCTGCGCGTCGCGATCGCCGTGCTGCCCTCCGGCGAGCGCCAGAAGCGGCTCCGGAGGGTGGCAGCGCTCTACGAGGCCGCCCTCGATCACCGGCTCGAACGGCGCGACCTCGTCGTGGCGCTCGGCGGCGGGGTGGTCGGCGACCTGGCCGGCTTCGTGGCCGCCACCTACCTGCGCGGCGTCGACTGCGTGCAGCTGCCGACGACGCTGCTGGCGATGGTCGACGCGTCGGTCGGCGGCAAGACCGGGTTCAACCTGTCACGGGGCAAGAACCTGGTGGGGGCCTTCCACCAGCCGCGACTGGTCTACGCCAACCGCCGGACGCTCGAGACGCTGCCGCCGCGCGAGGTGCGGGCAGGACTGGCCGAGGTCGTCAAGTGCGGCATGATCCGCGACGCTCGCCTGGTCACGCATCTCGAACGCCACGCCGGGGCGGTGCTGGCGCTCGACGCCTGGGCGATCGAGACCGCGATCGGGGGTGCCGTGCGGACGAAGGCGCGCATCGTCGCTGCCGACGAGCGCGAGGGTGGCGTACGTGCGTTGCTCAACTACGGGCACACCGTCGGTCATGCGATCGAGACCGTGACGCGCTACCGCCGCTACCGGCATGGCGAGGCGGTGGCGCTCGGCATGATCGCCGCCGGCGAGCTGGCGGCCGAGCTCGGGGTCGCGGCACGCAGTACCGCCACCCGCCAGCAGACGCTGATCGCCGCGCTCGGCCTGCCGGTCCGCGCGCCGCGCGTCGACCCGGCCGCGATTCTCGCGGCGTTGCAGCGCGACAAGAAGGTGCACGATGGCATGCCGCGCTTCGTGTTGACCTCCAAGGTGGGCTCTGCTAGCGTGCACGCGCAGCTACCCGTCAGCGCCATCCGGCGTGCCATCAACCTGCTCACCCGTGGCGCGTCCTGATCCATCTCATGCATCGGCGCCGGGCTCGCCTCGTGCGATCGAGGAGGTAACGCCAGCACCATGGGCAGTGACGATGCGGTCCTTGCCGACGGCCGCATACGCTGGCTACGCCGATTGCACCGCCAGGATCGAGACGGGCGCTGGTTCCTGCCGCTGGCCGCCGGTCTCCTCGACATCGGGTTCATCGACGACGCCATCGCGACGCTGCGCGAGGGACTCGCCCGCGATCCTTCCTGCCTGCCGGCCTGGGTGCTGCTCGGGCGCAGCTGCCTGGCCAGCGGCCGCCTCGACGAGGCGCGACGTCTGTTCGAGCGCGTGATCGCTCGCGACCGCGAGAACGCGGTGGCGCTGCGCGGACTGGCCGAGATCTACCGGCGGCGCGGCGAGCGGCAGCGTGCCGCCGACTTCTACCGCGCCCTGCTCCGCCTGGTGCCCTGGGACCTCGAGGCACAGAAGGGCATCGCCCAGGTGCTCGGCGGTGACGGCAGCCGGCCCGCGACTCCGCAGCTGGCAGCGCGCCGCGGCGGTCGACGCCGGCTCGAGGCGCCGCGGCTCGCCAGTGGCGCGCGCGAGGCACTGGCCCGCGCCCTGATCCCGGGTGGGGGGAGCGGCACGGGCCTGCCGGCGCCACCGCGGCGGTCGCCGGTTCCCGGCGCCGTGCCGGACGACGCTCCCGCGGTGCCGACCAGCCCCCGTGCGGCGCCTGCCGCCACCCCGCCGCCGACCGCCGACGCCACGTCGCCTGCCGCCACCGCCGCGGCGACCGCCACCGCGGTGGCGCGCGCCGCCGAGCTCGCCGCGCACCGGGCGGCGCGTGGCGCCGCCCGGCGACCGCTCCGGGACGGCGCCCCGAGCGCGGCGTCCCTGGTCCCGGGACCGTCGGCAGGCGCCCGCCACCTGCGCACCGAGCGCCGCGCGCGCCCCGGCATCTTCGAAGCACCGCCGGCCGATCTCGACGCTGCATCGCCGGCGCGACGGCGCGCGCCCGGCGGCCGGCGCAAGCGGCCAACGCACGGCCGGCGTGCGGAACGCAAGCCGGCGATGGGACAGTTCATGCGCTGGGTCGAGCGGGTCCAGACCGACGGGCCGGAGGCGCTCGATGACCCGGATGAGTCCTAGGAGCCGTCCCGGCTCCTCTCGAGCAGCGAGGCGAAGGTGCGACGACTGCTGATCCTGAACGGACCCAACCTGAACCTGCTCGGCGAGCGCGAGCCCGCGATCTACGGGGAGACGACGCTCGCGGCGGCGATCGAGCGCGCCCGGGCCACCGCCGCGCGGCTCGAGTTCGAGATCGAGGACCTGCAGACCAACCACGAGGGCGAGCTCATCGATCGTCTGCACGCCGCCCGCGGCCGCTTCGACGGCGTCATCTTGAATCCTGGCGGCCTGACGCACACCAGCGTCGCGCTGCGCGACGCGGTGGCCGCGTCCGGCCTGCCGACCATCGAGGTCCATCTCTCGAACCTGGCGCGGCGCGAATCCTTCCGGCAGAGCTCGCTGGTGACCGGCGTCGCCGTCGGCCTCATCGCCGGCTTCGGCGCCGCCGGCTATTCTCTTGCCGTCCACGCCTTTTCCCACTACCTTGAAACGTCCTCTGGGTCCTCGGCGCCGCGACCGGGCGGCATGCACAATCGAGGTGCGTGATGCGAATCAGCGAGATCCGCGATCTGGTCAAGCTGCTGGAAGAGAGTGACGTCTCCGAGATCGAGATCACCAAGCTCTGGGGACGGATCCGGATCTCGAAGAACCGCCACGATGCCGTCTCCGCGGCGTCGGACAACGGCCACGCGGTGGCACCGGCCCCGGCGCTCCCGGTCGCCATCGGTGCCGAGGCCGCCGCAGCCGCCCCCGGGCCGGCGCCGACCGAGGCCCCGCCCGAGGACACCTCGCGCTACGCGACGATCGTGGCGCCGATGGTCGGGACCTTCTACCGGGCTCCGGCA
>JASFRE010000035.1:0-16688 GCA_050115055.1 Candidatus Eiseniibacteriota bacterium
ATCAACAAGCCCTACCCGCGCGAGCTCTACGACAAGCAGTTCTCGCTCTACGTTGACAAGATCCAGTCGCGGATCGAATTGCAGCGCGAGGCGTTCGGCAAGGAGGAGAACCTGCCGGGCAAGCTGTTCGAGGTCTACGACGAGTGGTCGAAGGGGCTGGCGGCGCTCAAGCAGAAGTACAGCGCCGTGGTGACGCCGGATCAGCTGATCGAGGCGAGCCACGTGATCCAGGCCTAGGGGACGGCCGTCGGCCCGGGCAATCCCGGTGCGCTCGTGGCGCGCCCGTCGAGGGCGCCGGTCCGGAGACGATGCCCGGCTCCCGCACGGCGCCGCGTGGGCGGGGACCCGGGGACGGCACCCGGGCTCCCGCGCGCTCAGGGCGATCGAGACCGTGGATGCGCCGCGGGGGACGCGCGCGAAGTCGCCCGGGCGCCGTCCCCGGGTCTCCCGCCTGTCTGGGGCACGAGTGGACGCGTCCTTCGTCCCCGTGGCGACCGTCCCGGCGACAGCGCCGGGGACCCGGCAAGAGGACAGCGGGCCGGCGCGGCTGGCGAGCCATGCGGCCATGACGACGATTCTGAAGCCCCCGCTCGCGGGGGCTTCTTCGTTGGTGGGGCGCCGCGCGGCGCCCAGTGCGTGGGCGGCGGCAGAGCCGGCGGAGGCGGGATTCGCGGGCGGGTTCCCACGCGCTCAGCGGTTCGGGAGACCTGGCAAGCTCGAGTGGTCGCGCGTGAAGTCGCTCGCCAGCAAATCCCGCCCAGCCGGCTGATTTTGCCTCCGACTCTCCACGCCCTACGGCAGCGACGCGATCGCCTGCTCGTAGATCGCCAGCAGCCGCTCGGTGTAGAGCGCCGGATCGTTGATCCGCGCCACCTTGTCGCGGCCGGCAAGTCCCATGTGCCGGAGCGCGTCGGGGCCGCGAGCGGCGAGCTCGCCGATCCGCGTCGCCAGCGCCCCGGCGTCGCCGCTGGGATAGAGCAGCCCGTCGACGCCGGCCTCGATCATCTCCGGGATGCCACCGATCTCCGCGCCGAGTACCGCCGTCCCCGAGGCGTGCGACTCGAGCACCACCATCGGGTAGTTCTCGTACCACTCCGAGGTGACGAGGGTGCACAGCGCGCCGGCGATGAGCTCGCGCAGGTCGTCGCGCACGAAGCCGAGGAAGCGCACGTTCTGCATGTCGTGGCGCTCGACGTAGCGCCGGCAGTCGTCCTCGATCGCGCCGACCCCGGCGATCCGCAGCTCGAGCCGCGGATGCTCGCGCATGGCGCGGAGCAGCGTCATGACCCCCTTCTCGCCGTCGAGACGCCCGAAGTAGAGGAAGTAGCTGCCCTTCGTGCCGGCCGGTCGGAAGCCCTCGAGGTCCTGCGGGTAGGGGAGGTGGACCACGCGGTCGGCAGGCAGACCGAAGTCGACCACCTTCTGCTGCATGAATCGACTGGGCGCCGTGAAGCGGTCGATCAGACGCTCGTGGACTCCGAGGAGCCGGTTCTTGTGCGCCTCGATCCCGCCGACGAGCCCCTGCACGACGCTGCCCTTCAGGCAGCGCTCGCGCGCCGCCGCGAAGAAGTGCCCGCCCCGGCAGGCCTCGCAGATCCGGCCGGTCCTGAAGTTGAACAGGGCGTGATTGGGACAGATCGGCTGATAGTCGTGCAGCGTCCAGACGATGGCAGCGCCGTGATCACGCAGCGGCGGCAGGATCGACGGCGTCAGCTGGTAGTGGAAGTTGTGAAGATGCGCGACGTTTTGCGGTGCGCGCCCGAGCAGTCGCCGCAGGCGGCGTGCCGCCTCCACGGAGTGGATCGACGCCAGCGCCAGACGGGCGCGTCGCCAGTGCGACATCGGTGCCCGGTAGTCGATCCACTCGACCCAGTCGGCCGGGTCGCCGCTGGCCTCGTTGCGGGGGCTCCGCATCCCGTAGAAGGTGACGGCATGGTCACGCTGCTCGAGCTGCCGTGCGGTCTCGAACATCACCGCCTCGGCACCGCCCTTCACGTAGAGATACTTGTTGACCTGGAGGACCCGCATCGTCCGGTCGCCGTGTTTCCGTGCCCGATCAGCCCGCGCGATCCGCGTGCCATCGCCATGCCGTCTCGATGATCGACCGGATGTCGTGCCGCGGCACCCAGCCGACCTCCTCGCGTGCCCGCGTCGCCGCCGCCACCAGGCGCGGCGGGTCGCCGGGCCGGCGCGGGCCGATCCGGTGCGGGACCGCGCGACCGCCCACCTCGGCGACCTGGTCCAGGACCTCGCGCACCGAGTTGCCGTGCTCCGTGCCCAGGTTGTAGACCAGACTCTCGCCCGGCTGCAGGCGCTCGGCCACCCGCCAGTGAGCATCGGCGAGATCGGCAACGTGGATGTAGTCGCGGATGCAGGTACCGTCCGGGGTCGGATAGTCGTCGCCGTGGACCACGAGCTCGGGGCGCCGACCGAGCGCGGCCTCGATCGCCAGCGGGACCAGGTGCGTCTCGGGATCGTGGCGCTCGCCGCACCGCCCCCGGGGGTCGGCACCGGCGGCATTGAAGTAGCGCAGCAGGCCGTAGCCGATACCGTGCTGCACGCGGAACGCCTCGAGCATACGCTCCACGGTCAGCTTGGTCTGGCCGTAGACGTTGATCGGTGCCTGCGGGTGGGTCTCGTCGATGCGGTCGGTCTGCGGCACGCCGTAGGTCGAACAGGTCGAAGAGAAGATGATGCGTTCCAGACCGTGCTCGAGACCGATGCGCAGGAGGTTGTAGGTCCCGACGACGTTGTTCTCGTAGTAGTCGGCCGGCCGCTCGGCCGACTCACCGACGTAGCAGTAGGCGGCGAAGTGCACGACGAGGGGCCAGCGCCGCCCGGCGAGGGCGTTTCGCACACTGGCCGGGTCGCGCAGATCCCCGATCAGAAGCTCACCCTGCGCGGCGTCCCGGTGGCCGCGTTCGAGGCTGTCGAGCGTCACGCAGGGGAGACCGCGATCCAGCAGGAAGAGTCCGAGGTGGGACCCGATGTAGCCGGCGCCGCCGACGAGCAGGACACCGGGATTGGTCTGGGACATGGGCTCTCCGGGCGATCATCGACCGAGGCGCCGGCGCATGATAGCGCAGCGACGGTCTCCCGGGCAAAGGTCGCCTCAGCGCCGGCGGAGGAGCACAGCGTCGAGCGCGAAGCGCCCCGGGCCGGCGAGGAGGAGCAGCAGCGCGATTGCGAGGTAGACGAGCGCCGGCTCATACGACGGGCCTTTGCCGACGAACGGATCGCCGCGTAGCACGGCATGCGTCCAGGCCGCGTAGGCCATGGTGCAGAAGAGACCGGCCGAGGCGAGGGGCGTCAGGAGACCGAGGATCCACGCGAGGCCGCCTCCGAACTCGGAGACCGCGGCGAGGGCCTGCAGGAGGCCTGGCACCGCCGCGTCGGCGCCCATCCAGCTGAACGGGTGCTGGATCTTCGACCAGCCATGGAACATGAACCCCAGCCCGGCGACGAGACGCAGGAAAAGCAGCGCGATCGACATGGCTGTATCGCCGGTCGCCGGCGACGTCCGGTGACGGAAGAGCATCGCGGAATCCTCTCGGGGCGGCTGGCATGAGGGCACGCCGCCGGAAGGGGCATGCCAGAAGCACGAGCCCCCGGCGCGCCGCGAGAGGGCGCGCCGGGGACGCCGGGCAGCTGTCGCCGTGACAGCTGTGATCAGGAGCCGGCCGCGGATGCGATCACGTCGAGGAGTTCGAGCTCAGACTGCGGCGGCAACCGCGTAGGGTTCAGTCGAGGCACCTCGCGGACAGGTGTGGATCGTGTCGGTGACTCATCGTCCCCGGTAGCCACCGCCACCGCCGACACCACCACGTCGGGGACGACCGCCACCGCCACCGCCACCGCCGCCACCGCGCCGATCCTGGCGCTCTCGGGCCTCGTTGACGGTCAGCGTACGACCACCGAACTCGATTCCATTGAGGGCGTCCATGGCAGCCTGACCCTGGGCGTCATCCATCTCTACGAAACCGAAGCCACGTGGGCGGCCGGTCTCGCGATCGTTGATCAGCGCCACATCGAAGACGCTTCCGTGCTGCTCGAACAGCTGACGGACGTCCTCGTCGGTCGCGTCGTACGGCAGATTGCCAACATACAGCTTCATCGAATGTCGATACTCCGTGTCGCCCCTTGCCAAGGCTGTGCTCCGCGGGACATGGATGCACCGTGACCCGCGGGAGCGCCCGTGTCGAGACGGACTTGCGTCCGGATCCCGGGAATGCAATTCCAGCACCAGTCTTCGAAACCGTGGGGCGAGCTCGGCGAGACGACGTGGTAGGACATTCCGAGAACCCTTGCATGCTAGATCGGCCGTCCCGCGGATGCAAGCGAGTTGCGCGAGCCTCGCCGGCGCCAGGAGGCGCCGGAGGCGCTTCACGGCGGGACATAACTCATTGCTGTGTCATGAATTGAGACACGGGTCGAGGCGCCCGGGTGCTGGAGGCGACGGCTGGACCGGGGCCAGCGATGGCAGGCCGCCCGCCGGCGCGCCCGCCGCCGGGCCCCGTCCGGTGGGCGGGTGAGCGGTCGCTGCTGCCCGCCAGGCCGGGGGCACGCCGGCCGGAGCGGCCGGCGGTGACGGGCGACACCCGGCGCGCGTCCGCCCGGCGGTCGCGATCAGCCACCATGGTGAGCGTGCGTCGCCGGCCTCCCCTCGGACGGTCTCGCGTGCCGGCGACTACCGGCAACGTTGTCATCACGTCAGCGAGGCCCGTCCCCGGAGCGTCGAGCGATCGTGCTATGGTCGCTGCACCGGATGGATCCGGCCAATCCGACTGACGAGGAGGTGAGATGGCACGACGAGGCAGTCCGTACAGCTTCGCCAAGCGCCAGAAAGAACTGAAGCGACTCAAGAAGCAGGAAGAGAAGCGGCGTCGCAAGCATGCTGCGGCGGGCGCTGAGACCGATCAGCTCGACAGCGACGCGACCGGAGCGGTGACCGACAGCCAGCCCGGCGACGAGCCAGACGCGGCGGACGACGCCCGGCAGGCCGCGGACAACGGCGACGACGACGACAACAACGACAACAACGACAACGACAAGGACTGAAGGGGCCGCGCCGCGAGCAGACCGACAAACCCGACGCGGCAGGTCCGGCGACGGAGCCCCGAGGCTCGAATCACCACGGAACCCGAGACGTTCTCGCGTGCCCCACGTGGTCCGACGGGGACGCAGCTGGTGGGGCGGCACCGGTGTCACGCGTCAGGCAGCTCGTGACTGCATTTCCGAACGAGAGGAGTCTCGCACGTGATCGAGAACGGCAAGCAGGTGGCCATCGAGTACACGCTGACCCTGGACGACGGCACGACGGTCGACACCAACGTCGGCAAGCAACCGCTGAAGTACAAGCACGGAACCGGCGAGATCCTGCCGGCGCTGGAGTCGGCGCTCGACGGCCTCGACGTCGATGCCCGCCGCTCCGTCACGCTGGAGCCTGAACAGGGCTACGGCAAGGTCGACCCCGAGGCGTTCCGCAAGGTCCCGGTATCGATGGTGCCCGAGGATGCGCGCAAGGTCGGGACGCGTCTGGTGGCCGAGGATCCGAGCGGCCAGCAGCACCAGCTCAAGGTGCACGAGGTCGGCGACGAGGAGGTCACCCTCGACCTGAATCACCCGCTCGCCGGCGAGACGCTGCACTTCGACATCCGTGTCGTCGCGGTTGACTGAGCCCTGCGCCCGCGGGCGTGCCGGAAGGCACGCCCGCCCGGCGGTGCAGCCATGATCCGCAACGACGCCGTCGTCCTCGGACTGCTGTGCGCGATCCTGGCGTTCGTCTTCCGCACTGCATCCAGCCGACATCCCTTCTGGCAGCGGTTCTACGCCTGGGTGCCCTCGCTGCTCCTCTGCTACTTCCTGCCCTCCCTCCTGGCAACGCTGGGCATCATCGATGGTGAGCAGTCGAGGCTCTATTTCGTCGCGTCGCGGTACCTGCTGCCGACCAGCCTCGTCCTCTTGACCCTGGGCATCGACCTGCCCGCCGTGCGCCGTCTGGGCCCGAAGGCGATCGTCATGTTCCTGGCCGGCACGGTGGGCGTGGTCATCGGCGGGCCGCTGGCGCTGCTCCTGGTCGGGCATGTCGCACCGGCGGCGATCGGTGGCGGCGAGGACGCGATCTGGCGTGGCCTGACGACCATCGCCGGCAGCTGGATCGGCGGCGGTGCCAACCAGGCGGCGATGAAGGAGGTCTTCAGCGTTCCCGATGACCTCTTCGCCTCGCTGGTAGCGGTCGATGTCATCGTCGCCAGCCTGTGGATGGCCTGCCTGCTGTTCGCGGCCGGACGCGCCACGGCGATCGATCGCTGGAGTGGAGCCGACACCACGGCGATCGAGGCGCTCCGCGACCGCATCGCCGCGTACCAGGCATCGATCGCCCGTGTCCCGTCCTTCTCCGACACCATGACCGTGCTGGCAGTCGGGTTCGGCGTCACCGCCGTTGCCCACCTGGTGGCGGACTGGCTGGCGCCGGCGCTCGCCGGGCTCGATCCGGCGCTCGAACGGCTGAGCCTCACCAGCCGCTTCTTCTGGGTGGTGGTCGTGGCGACGACCGGCGGGCTGGTGCTCTCCGGCAGCCGACGCCTGCGCGCCCTCGAGGGCGTCGGCGCCTCGCGGCTCGGATCGGTGATGCTCTACGTGCTGGTCGCCTCGATCGGCATGCGCATGGACCTCGGCGCGGTCGTCGAGCGCGGCGGCCTGCTCCTGGTCGGCGTCGTCTGGATCCTCGTCCACGTCGTCGTGCTGCTCACCGTGGCGCGTCTGATCCGGGCGCCGGTCTTCTTCGTGGCGGTGGGCAGCCAGGCGAACATCGGCGGCGCGGCCAGCGCTCCAATCGTCGCCGCCGCGTTCCACCCGGCGCTGGCGCCGGTCGGCGTGCTGCTGGCGGTCCCAGGTTACGCGCTCGGTACCTACGCGGCCTGGCTGTGCGGGCAGCTGATGCGGGTGGCAGGGCAGTGAGGCCGCCCGTCCCGGGCGCCACCGGACGCGGCGCCGTTGACCGCGGCCCGGTGTGACGGGGCGGGAGAGCGCGCGTCAGTCCAGGCCGTACTTGCGGATCTTGCGCTGCAGCGTTCGCAGGCCGATCCCGAGCCTGCGGCTGGCCTCGGTCCGGTTGCCGCCGGCGCTCTCCAGGGTGCGGCGGATCGCCTCGCGCTCCACCTCCTCCATGGTCATGCCCGGCTGGACGACGCCGTCCACCGTCGGCCGTTCCCCCGGTTCGGTGGCGCGGAGCGACTCCGGCAGGTCGTCCACGTCCAGGACCTCGCGCGAGGACATGACGATCATGCTCTCGATCGTGTTGCGGAGCTCGCGCACGTTGCCAGGCCAGTGGTAGCGCTCGAGCTGGCGGAGCGCCGGCGTCGTGATGTCGCGGGCCGGCCGGTTGGACTCCGGCCCGAGCTGATCGATGAAGGTGCGCACGAGGAGCGGCACGTCGTCCGGTCGCTGCCGGAGGGGCGGCACGACGATGCGCACGACATGAAGCCGGTAATAGAGGTCCTCCCGGAAGCGGCCGGCCTGGACCTCCGCCGCGAGATCACGATGGGTCGACGCGATGATTCTCACGTCGACCGGGGTCTCGCGGTTGCTGCCGAGTGGTGTGATGCGTCGCGACTCGATGGCGCGCAGCATCTTGCTCTGCAGGTCGAGCTGCATCTCACCGATCTCGTCGATCAGCAGCGTGCCACCGTCGGCGGCCGCGAACTTGCCGACCCTGGGGTCGGTGGCGCCGGTGAAGGCCCCCTTCTCGTGCCCGAACAGCTCGCTCTCGATCAGGGCCGCCGGCAGTGCCGCGCAGTTGATGGCGATGAACGGCGCCGAGCGACGGTTGCTGCGCAGGTGGATCGCCCGCGCGACGAGCTCCTTGCCGGTGCCGCTCTCACCCTCGACGAGCACCGTGCTGCGCGTGTCGGCGACCGTCTCGATCTGCTCGAGGACATGTCGCATCGCCTCGCTGCGACCGATGAGGCCGTGGAAGGGCACGCCGGTCCTGAGACGCTCGCGCAGCTCGGCGATCTCCACCGCCATGCGGTGCTTCTCGCAGGCCTGTCCGATCAGGCTCAGGAGCTCGTCCGGCTTGACCGGCTTGGTGAGGTAGTGGAAGGCGCCGGCCTTGAGCGAGCGCACGGCGATCTCCTCGTTGCCGTGACCGGTCAGCATGATCACCGGTGTGTGCGGCGCCAGGCGCCGTGCCGCTGCGAGCAGCTCGAGGCCGTCGACCTGCGGCATGGCAAGATCGGTGATCACCGCCGCAAAGCCCTCGGTGATGCGCGAGATCGCATGCTTGCCGTCCCGCGCGGTCACCACCGAGTAGCCCGCGTCCTCCAGGAATCCCGCGGTGGCCTCGCGACTCCCCCGGTCGTCGTCGACCAGGAGCAGTCTCCTCGCTGCATCGGGCATGGTCACTCCCCGGCCATCGGGTGCGGGTCACGCACCCGTGTCGCCCGGCCGGTCAGGGGGCCGCCGGGCCGGCCGCGCCGGTCGGACCGCGGCCGCCGGCGTCGACGCATCGAGCGCCGCGACCGCCGGCAGCAGGATACGAAATCGCGAGCCCTCCCCCTCGGTCGACTCGACATCGACCCGGCCATCGGCCGCCTCGACCGTGCTCCGCACGATGGCGAGCCCCAGCCCCGAGCCCCCCTCGCGGGTCGAGTAGAAGGCGGCGAAGACGCGGCCGATCTCCGCGGCCGGGATCCCGGCGCCGGTGTCGCGCACCTCGATCCGCACCATCCCGTCCGGGTCCTCGCCCCAGGATAGCGTGAGCACGTCGTCGCGAGCCATGGCCAGGCGAGCGTTCTCGGCCAGGTTGAACAGCACCTGCTTGAGCCGGGCGCGTTCCATCCAGACGCACGCCGGCGCGGCCGTCGCCGGACCGGACTCGACCACGACCTGGCAACCGAGCGCCTCGAACTCGGGCCGCACGAAGCTCGCCACCTCCTCGACGACCTCGCTGACCGGCACGAGATCCGCGTGCTCCGATGCCGGTCGCCCGTAGGCCAGGAACTCCTCCGTCAGCCGCTGCACGCGCTGGATCTCGCCCTCGAGCCCTGCGAGCTGATCCCGGACCAGTGCCATCGACTCGGCGTCGGCGGTGCCGAGTCGCCGGCCGATCAGCGCCGCCTGCATCTGCATCGCGTTGAGCGGATTGCGGACCTCGTGGGCGAAGCCGCTGGCCAGTGCGCCGACCTCCGCCATGCGTAGCGAGCGCTCGGCATGACGGCGGCTGGTCACGTCCTCGCTCAGGATGTAGAGACCGAGCACGTTGTTGCCGGGTCCGAAGTGGGGAACCAGCGTGGTGTGCAGGGAGCGGGTGCCGAATCGCGGATCGACGCGTTCCCAGTCGAAGGCGACCTGCTCGCCGGTCAGCGCCTGCTCGAGGTGGGGCGCGAAGCGGAGCATCGACTCCTTGCCGATCAGCACCCGGAAGTCGAGATCGACCAGCGCTTCGGCGGTCGAGCCATAGGCCCTGGCCGCGACCTCGTTCACGAAGCGGACCCGGAGTCGACTGTCGATGGCGCTGATCTCGACGGGGAGCGAGTCGGTGATCGTCCGCATCTGCTCCTCGCTCTGACGCAGCGACTGCTCGAATCCCCAGCGCTCGGTCGTGTCCCGTCCGGTGAGCGCGATGGCCGTGACCCTGCCGCGCGCGTCGAACACCGGCGAGAACGTCAGGGCCATGTGACGGGTCTGCCGGTCGCGCGCGGTGCAGGTGATCTCCTCCAGGCGGATCACCTGACCCGAGCGCACGTCCGCGAGGATCGGGTCGAGGCCCGGGACCGGCGGCGAGAGTGCCGTGCCCCGCCAGAAGGTCCAGAGCGGGCGTCCGATCGCCTCCGTGCGCGGTACGCCGAGCAGGTGCTCGGCGCCGTCGTTCCAGCTCGTCACCGTGCCGCCGGCATCGAGCCCGACGATGGCGTCCTGCGAGGCCTCCATCGTCGCCGCCAGCCGCCGCCGCGCCCGCTCCGCGCGGCGCCGTTCGATGTAGATGATCGGGGCGGTCGCCGCCACCACGAGCCAGCCACTGTAGGTGTCCAGCCACGACAGCAGGCTCGGATCGCGCGTCACGCGCGCCATCAGCTGGTCGGCCACCAGCACCACCAATCCGGCCACCACGACGTAGATCGCGGTGATCCTGAGCGCCGGATCATGTGCCTGGCTCTGACCGCTGCGTCTCATGATCGGGGGCCCGTCTCCCGTCCGGGTGTCTCGTGTCCGGACCAGCCCCGGTCGCGTCGCGGGACGGCGCGTCGCCGCTGCGGGGGTGGTCGGAATGCCGGCAAGAATGCACCGCCACCGATGTCGTGTCCAGCGACCGGGAGGCCGTGCGTCGGCGTCCGGGGCCCGGCCCGGACCGGCCAATCTGGCGCGCCGGGACCCGGCGCGCTCACCGCCCACCGCGCCGGATTGACGCTCAGGGAGCGGCGCGCCGCGCCTGCCCCCGGTGCGAAGCCACCTGCTCGGCGGCACTTGTGACCGGCTGCGAGACCTGGCATGGGCGATGCGTATCACACGTCGTGTCACGCGAGCTGCCGCGCGGTCGGAGCCGCCCCCGGTGATCCCGGGCAGGGCGGGTGCCGACGCGCCGCGCCGCCGCGTCATCGAGCAAGGAGACGACCACCATGTCTCGAGAATCCGAACGCTTCGAGCACCACGAACGGCCCCTCGATCGTGTCCCCGGGCTCATCGCATCGCTCGCGAGCAACGACGGCCTCGAGCGCGTCAGCGCCAGGCTCCAGCTGATCCGGATGGGCGAGTTCGCGGTCCCGTGGCTCACCGAGGCGCTGCGCAGCCCGCACGGCCAGGTGCGATGGGAGGCTGCCAAGGCGCTGATCGACCTTCCCTCCGCGCGATCGATCCCGGCGCTGATCGCCGCGCTCGAAGACCAGGACGCCGATGTCCGCTGGCTGGCGGCCGAGGCGCTGGTCGCGCGCCAGCGTGACGCGGCGATCGCGGTCCTGGCCGCACTCCGCGAACACTCCGATTCCGTCTGGGTGCGCGAGGGTGCGCACCATGTCCTGCGCGCGCTGGCCACTGACTCGCATGGTGATGGCCCCGACTCGCTGCAGCCGGTGCTCCATCCCGTGCTGCGTTCCCTCGAGACGAGTCCCCCGGATTGGGCGGCCGACATCCCGGTCCGGGCGGCGGAGGCGCTCGAGATGTTGCGGCATCCCTGGCCGTCCCAGGAGGGAAGGGGTCGTGCTCACGCGTGACCTGCCCGTCCCGGGGTCGCGCTGCCCCGCGGACCGCGCCGCGGACGTGCGACGGCCGCGCGTGATCCGACAGGCGGCCGGCGGATGATGGCGGCGGCGGCCGCCGCCGCGGACGCGAAGACGATCGGACGACACCATGCGACTCGTCAGCAAGCTCATCGTCGCCCTCACAGCCGGCAATCTCTGCCTGCTGGCCGTCGAGGCCTACGTGGCGGTGGATCGGGATGTCGGGCTCATCAAGGAGGACATGCGGCGGGAGATGATCTCGCTCGGCCACGTGGCGCGCACACTGATCGCGCGGACGGCCGGAGATCGCGGCGAGGTCGAGATCCGGCGTCTCATCGAGGAGGTGAACCGGGGTGACCCGGAGGTCCAGGTCGGCTGGGTGCGGCTCGACTCGACGGCGGCGCTCGCCGGTCGGGTACTGGGTGACCGGGAGCTGGCGACGCTACGGGGCGGATCCCCGGTCAGCATCACCGCGACCTCGCCGACCGGTGGCGCGGACGTCCTGCACACCGTGGTCCCGGTCGGCGTGCGAAACGGTGGTCTGGCGGCGATCGACATCGCGGAATCCCTGGAGCCGGTGATCGCCAACACGCGCTCGATCATCCGCGCGCGGTCCATGCTCCTGGTCGGGCTGCTCTTGGTGCAGGGACTGACGGTGTACATGATCGGCATGGTCATCATCGGACGCCCGTTCCGGCGCATCATGGACAAGATCCGGCGCATCGGCGACGGAGAGCTCGCCGAGCCGCTGGTCCTCGACCGCAACGACGAGCTGGATCAGGTGGCAGCGGCTCTCAACTCGATGTGCGAGCACCTGCTCGAGGCACGCGAACGGTTGCAGGAGGAGACGGAGCGACGGATCGAGGCGGTCGACTCGCTGCGGCACGCGGACCGTCTGCGAACGGTCGGGTTACTCGCCTCCGGGGTCGCCCACGAGCTGGGAACGCCCCTGAACGTCGTGGCGATGCGCGCGGCGATGATCGCCGAGAATCCGTCGTCGGGTCCGGCGGCGGTCGAGGGTGCCGGGGCGATCCGGATCCAGTGCGACCGCATGGCGGGCATCATCCGGCAGGTCCTCGCCTTCGCACACCGGCCACACTCCGCCATGCAACCGGTCGACCTCTGCGAGGCGGCGCAGGCCAGCGTGGGATTCGTGGCGTCGACGGTCGAGCGATCGCGCAAGACGATCCGGCTTCGTGACGACGCGTCGCCCCTCATGGTGATGGCCGACCGTGTGCAGATCGAGCAGGTGCTGACCAACCTCTTGCTCAACGCATTGCAGGCTTCCGGGCAGCGGGCGCGGATCGAGGTGGGATTCACGCGGGAGGTGCGCCATCCGCCGGATCTCGGCCCGGGTAGCGAGAGGCCGGTCGCCTGCGTCTACGTCGATGACAACGGCACGGGCATTCCCGGCGAACATCTCCCGCACATCTTCGAGCCCTACTACACCACGAAGGACGTCGACGAGGGCACCGGACTCGGGCTGGCGATTGCCTACACGATCGTGCACGAGCACGGTGGCTGGATCGATGTCCAGAGCGACGTAGGGGTCGGATCCCGCTTCTCCGTGTACCTGCCGGCGGAGTCGCCATCGGAGAGCGACGCGCGGCCCGCGCCGCAGCCGGTCGGTTCGACCTGGTCGAGATGGGGGTGAGCATGAACGAGTCCAGACCGGACCGGGCGGTCGACGGCACCCGGGAGGCGCGGCAGGGAACGCCGCGGCGCCGGCGGGTGCTGCTCGCCGAGGATGATCATGATTTCCGCGAGCTCCTGGCCGTCGCGCTGCGCGACGCCGGTTACGCGGTCACGACCTGTGCGACCGGCATGGAGCTGGTCGATCGTCTGAGTGCCTACCTGCTCGACGACAACGGCGATCGCTTCGACGTCGTCGTGTCCGACGTTCGCATGCCGGGCGTCACGGGCATGGAGGTGCTGGGCGGACTCGGGGAGCCCGGCCGGCGACCGCCGGTCATTCTCTTCACCGCCTTCGGTGACCTGGAAACCCACGAGCTGGCACGTCGCCTCGGTGCCGTCGCCATGCTCGACAAGCCATTCACCGTCGATGCGCTGCTCCGCGAGATCGAGACACACGCGACGGCCGGGACGCCGTCGCGCGACATCGACGGGTCCGGCGACCCGTGATCGGGCCCGGCCGGAGCGCGATGCACCATCACGGTTGAACAGGGAGAGAGGACCATGTTGCGATACAAGCTCGAGCGCACGGCGACCGTGGTTGCCGTCCTGCTGACGATCCTGGTCGTGGCCCGGCCCGCGGGGTCACAACCCGCGGCCATCGCGGACCCGAGCGGGGGAGTGACGGAGGAGTCCGTCACGACCGCCCGCCAGCTGGCCGATGGCCTGAGCGCCGCCTTCGAGCATGCCTCCGAGGCGGTCGGCCCATCGGTCGTGCCGATCTTCGCCGAGGCCGTCGTCAGCAAGCAGGCGGGACCCCCCACGCTCATGCTGCCGCACGGCCTGTTCGGTGACGACTTCTTCCGGCGCTTCTTCGGTGCCGTCCCCGACGGGGGCGCGCCGCGCACCGTGCACAGCCTGGGATCCGGCGTCGTGGTCTCGGAGGATGGTTACATCCTGACCAACAACCACGTGGTCGACGGCGCCAGCAAGCTGACGGTGGTGCTGGAAGATGGCAGCAAGCACGAGGCGCGCGTGGTCGGTACCGATCCGCCCAGCGACCTGGCGGTCATCCAGGTGGACGCGGAGGATCTGCATCCGGCCCGGCTCGGCGACTCCGAGGCGATCAAGGTCGGGCAGTGGGTGATCGCGGTCGGCAATCCCTACCAGCTGCTTCACACGGTGACCGCCGGCATCATCAGTGCCCGGGGACGCTCGTCGATCGGACTCGCCGACTACGAGGACTTCATCCAGACCGATGCCTCGATCAACCCCGGTAACAGTGGCGGCGCCCTGGCCAACCTGGATGGCGAGGTGATCGGCATCAACACGGCGATCTCGAGCCCGTCGGGCGGCAACGTCGGCATCGGGTTCGCGATCCCGATCTCCATGGCGCACGGCATCATGGAACAGCTGGTCGAGAACGGCAGCGTCTCGCGAGGTTACCTCGGACTGATGCCGCAGGACATTGACCCGGCCCTGGCAAGCGCGCTCGGTCTCGACACGACGCGCGGCGTGCTCGTCGGCGACGTCCCGGACGAGGGCCCGGCGGCGGAGGCCGGCATGCGGCGCGGCGACGTCATCCTCACCTACGATGGCAAGACGGTCGACAACAGCGTGCATCTGCGCCAGCTCGTGGCCGACACGGCGCCGGGGACGACGGTGACCGTGGGCATCCTGCGAGACGGCAAGGAGCGGGAGATCGACATCGCGGTCGGTCACCGGCCGGACGAGGGGCAGGCGGCGACGCCGCACGCCGCGGGAAGCTCCGGGACGCGTGAGCAGCTGGGGCTCGATCTCCAGACGCTGACCGAGGACCTGGCGCGCCAGCTGGGCGTCGACCTGCACCAGGGGGCCCTGGTCACCGGCACGCGGCCGGGAGGGCCGGCCGACGAGGCCGGTGTGCGGCGTGGCGACGTGATCGAGGAACTCGACCGGCAGCCGGTGACGTCGGCCGCGGACTTCGATCGCATCGCCGCCAAGCTCGAGCCCGGTCAGGAGGTGGCGGTGCTGATCCATCGCGGACAGAGCTCGCGCTACATGGCGATGAGCGTCCCCGAGTAGCGGTGTCGCGGCGGGAGGTGGCGCGCGGTGCCGCCCCCGCCGGATCGTCGATCGGGCGCCGTGCGGGACTTGCAAGCCGATGGCAGGATTTGCACCGAGCGGCGGGTCGACCGCCGCCGCCGGGCCGCCGGGGCCGCGCCCGGTCCCCCCGCGGGACCTGCAGGAGTCGGAGCGGCCAGCGTCTGGCAAGCGAAATGCACGGGGAACGGGGGTGGCGCCGGCACCGCGGGTGCCGCTCGTGCGTGGTCCGCAGTGCCCTCGCCGGTGCCCGGGCACCGGCTGGCGGCACGACCCGGGCGGGCGTCGAGCGCCACCCGGAGGCGAGGAGGAGACGTCATGGAGGACAATCCGCTCCGCACGCTCAAGACCTACGGCCAGAGCGTCTGGCTCGACCTGCTCAGGCGCTCGCTGATCACCGGCGGGATGCTCGAGCGCCTGGTCGATGAGGACGGGCTCAGCGGGATCACCAGCAACCCCAAGATCTTCGACAAGGCGATCGAGGGCAGCGACGACTACGACGCCGATCTCCGCGCTCTGCACGCGGCGGGTCACGACACCGCCCGGATCCAGCGCGAGCTCATGATCACGGACATCCAGCTCGCCGCCGATGTGCTGCGGCCGGTCTACGAGCGCACCGGCGGAGGCGACGGGTTCGTCAGCCTGGAGGTGAGCCCGCACCTGGCCCGCGACACGGCCGGCACCGTCCGTGAGGCGGGTGAGCTGTGGGAGGCCGTCGATCGCCCGAACCTGCTGATCAAGATCCCGGCCACCGTCGAGGGCCTGCCGGCGATTCGCCGCTGCCTGGCCGCCGGCATCAACATCAACGTGACCCTGCTGTTCGGACTGTCGCGCTACCGGCAGGTGGCGGAAGCCTACCTGCAGGGTCTGGAAGACCGCCTGGGGGCCGGCCAGCCGGTCGACCGGATCGCCTCCGTCGCCAGCTTCTTCCTGAGCCGCATCGACGTACTGGTCGATCGGCTCCTCGAGGAGATCGAGCAGCAGGACGGTCCGCGGGGACGGCGCCGCCAGGTGGCGCAGCAGCTACGCGGCCGGGTCGCCATCGCCAGTGCCCGCGCCGCCCACGCCATCTACCGGGAGATCGTCGGCGGTGACCGTTTCCGTGCCCTCGAGCGCCGGGGTGCCCGCCCCCAGCGTCTCCTCTGGGCCAGCACCAGCACCAAGAACCCCGAGTACAGCGACGTCAAGTACGTCGAGGCGCTGATCGGTCCCGACACCGTCAACACGATGCCGCTCGAGACGCTGGACGCCTACCGCGACCACGGCCGGCCGGCACCGCGGCTTGAGGGCGAGGAGGCCGGGCCACATGCGACGCTGGCGACGCTCACGGAGATCGGGATCGACATCGATCGGGTCACCGAGCAGCTCGAGGAAGAGGGCATCGAGAAGTTCGTGACACCCCACGACCGGCTGCTCGAAGCGATCGGCGACAAGCGGCGCCGCCTCGGCGGGACGCAGCAGCTCGACCGTCAATTGCTGGAGCTCGGCGAGGCTGGCCGCGAGGTCCGCGCACGGCTGGAGCAGCTCGGGCGCGAGCGCTTCGGCGAGCGGCTGTGGCGCCGCGAGCCCGACCTGTGGACGAGCGCACCGGCGGCGCAGGAGACGGTCCTGAGCGGTCTCGGCTGGCTCCACGTCGCGGACACGATGGCGGAGCGGCTCGGCGAGCTGCACGCGTTCAGCGAGCAGGTGCGCCGCGACGGCTTCGAGCGGATCGTCCACATGGGCATGGGCGGCAGCAGCCTGACGCCGCTCGTCCTG
>JASFRE010000036.1:0-16631 GCA_050115055.1 Candidatus Eiseniibacteriota bacterium
CCGTGCTCGACACGACCGACCCGGCATCGGTCGCGGCGCTCGAGGCATCGATCTCGATCGACCGGACGCTGTTCATCGTCGCCAGCAAGTCGGGGACGACGACCGAGCCGCTGGCCTTCGCGGATACCTTCTTCGCGCGGGTGCAGCAGGCGAGGGGAGACGCTGCTGGCCGGAGCTTCGTGGCCATCACCGACCCCGGCACGCCGCTGGTCGAACAGGCGCGCGAGCGGGGCTATCGCACCGTGTGGCGCAATCCTCCCGACATCGGCGGCCGGTACTCGGCGCTCTCCTACTTCGGCCTGGTGCCGGCGGCGCTCATGGGTCTCGATGTCGGCGAGCTTCTCGAACGGGCGCTCCGCATGCAGCATGCCTGTGGTCCGACGGTGCCGGCCGTGTCCAACCCGGGGCTCGCCCTCGGTGCCACGCTGGCGGTGCTGGCCAGGCGAGGGCGCGATAAGGTGACGTTCGTCGCTCCCGGAGCCGTGGAGGCGCTGCCGCTGTGGCTCGAGCAACTGCTGGCGGAGAGCACCGGCAAGGAGGGCAAGGGGCTGGTGCCGGTGGCCGGCGAGCAGCCGGGCGACCCCGCCGTCTACGGCGACGACCGCCTGTTCGTCGCATTCCGCGTGGCGGGTGACGGGGATGCCGGCGCCCCTGACGACGCGAACGACCGCGCGGTCGACGCCCTCGAGCAGGCGGGGCACCCGGTGGTGCGGATCACGCTCGGCGATCGACTCGACCTGGCGGGGGAGTTCTTTCGCTGGGAGTTCGCCACCGCCGTCGCCGGCAGCCTGCTCGGCATCAACGCCTTCGACCAGCCGAATGTCCAGGAGAGCAAGGACGTGACCGCCGGGCTGCTCGCCGGCGTCGCGAACGGTCAGTCACCGGATGACGAGCCACCGGCCTGCACCGATTCGGGCATCGCCGTGTACGGCCGTGCGGCGGAGAGTGTCGAGCAGGCGCTGGAGGCGCTCTGCGGCGAGGTCCGGGCCGGAGACTACCTGGCGCTCCTGGCCTACCTGCCCGAGAGCGCCGAGCACGAGGCGGCGCTGCAGCGCATGCGACACGCGCTGCGGGATCGGCTGCGGGTCGCGACGACCCTCGGCTACGGCCCGCGATACCTGCACTCGACCGGGCAGTTGCACAAGGGTGGTCCCGACACCGGGGTCTTCATCCTGCTCACCGCCGCCCGGGACGGTGCTCCCGACGTGCCCGGACGGGCCTACGACTACGGGACCCTCGAGCAGGCGCAGGCGCTGGGCGACGCGCGCACCCTGCGCGAGCACGGGCGCCGGGTCCTGCGCCTCGACCTCGGGCGCGATGTGGCACGCGGCTTACGCGTGGTCGAGCAAGCACTGGAGGCGGCGCGATTCCAGGCGGCCGGGGCGTGACCTGGGGCGCGACCTCGTACCCACGGGAAGGAGTCAACGCATGAAACGGTCCTGCGAGCTCGGCGTGGTCGGACTCGGCGTCATGGGGCGCAACCTGATGCTCAACCTGGCCGATCACGGCCACCGTGTGGCCGGCCACGACCTGGAGGCAGGGAAGGTGGCGGCGATCCGCGACGCGCGTCGTGAGGAGCTCGTCGGCGTGGACAGCCTGGATGCTCTGATCGAACGGCTGGAACGTCCGCGCGCGGTCCTCGTCCTGGTCGGGGCCGGGAGGCCGGTCGATTCGGTCATCGAGGAGCTCTCCCAGCGTCTCGCGGAGGGCGACGTGGTCATCGATGCCGGAAACTCGCACTTCTCGGAGACCGACCGTCGCGCGGCGCGGCTCGCGGAGCATGGCGTGTCTCTCCTCGGCGTCGGCGTCTCCGGCGGCGCCGACGGGGCACGCCACGGCGCCAGCATCATGCCCGGCGGACCGCGGGAGGCGCATGCCCGCGTCGAGCGTCTGCTCACCGACGTGGCTGCAAGGGTCGATGACGAGCCCTGCACCGGCTGGCTGGGCCCCGGCTCCGCCGGTCACTACGTCAAGATGGTGCACAATGGCATCGAGTACGGACTGATGCAGCTCCTCGCCGAGTGCTACGACGTGATGCGGCATGGTGGTGGCCTCGACGACGAGCAAGTCCAGAACGTCTTCGCGCGCTGGAGTCAGGGCGAGCTCGCAGGCTACCTCGTCGAGATCACGGCGGAGATCCTGCGCCGGCGCGACGACGCCACCGGCGAGCTGCTGATTCACCAGGTGCTCGACGCGGCGCGTCAGAAGGGAACCGGGATCTGGACCAGCCAGGACGCCATGGACCTGGGTTGCCCGGTGCCATCCATCGACACCGGCGTCGCGGCGCGCTTCCTGTCGGCGCTCCGCGAGGAGCGCGTGGCGGCCTCGACGCTCCTGCCGGGGCCGGCGGCGGCCGGTGTGCGTGATCAGGACCTCGGCGGGCCGCGCGCGCTCGTCGCGACCCTCGAGGGCGCCCTGCGCGCCGCGATGATCATCCTCTTCGCCCAGGGCATGAAACTCCTGGCACAGGCCAGCGACGCGCACGGCTATGATCTGTCGCTGTCGGAGATCGCACGGATCTGGCGGGGCGGCTGCATCATCCGCACCGTTCTCCTCGAGGCAGTGCGCGACGCCTATGCGCGGGATCCGGAGCTACCGAGCCTGCTGGTGGCGCCGGGTCTGACCGAGGAGGTCGTGCAGCATCAGCCGGCCCTGCGCGCGGTCGTTGCCGGTGCGGCGCGCCTCGGGATCCCGGTGCCGGGGATGATGGCGGCGCTCGCCTACTTCGATGGCTACCGCCGCGCCCGCCTGCCGGCCAACCTGATCCAGGCGCAGCGTGATGCCTTCGGCGCGCACACCTACGAGCGCGTCGATCGTGACGGCTCCTTCCACACCGAGTGGGCACACAGCCCGGAGGTGGCACGTTGACGGGTGCGGACGATGGACCGCGGACCGATCCGACCGCGCTGATTATCCTCGGTGCGGGCGGCGACCTGACCTGGCGCAAGCTGATCCCGGCGCTCCACGCGCTCCACTGCGGGGGATGGCTGAACGATCGACTGGCGGTGGTCGGACTGGACAGCAAGTCGATGTCCGATGACGCCTTCCGGGACCACCTCAGGGACGGGGTCGAGCACGCGCAGGACGGCGACGAGGAGGGTGGCGCCGACTGGGAGACCTTCGCGGACAGGCTGACGTACCACAGCATGGACTTCAACGACCGTGAGGCCTTCGAGACGCTGAGTGACCGGCTCGATGAGCTGGGCGAGGCGTGGGGCGCGCCGCCGAACCGCATCTTCTACCTGGCCGTACCGCCGGCGCTGGTCGGCACGATCGTCGATCAGCTGCAGGCGACCGGATTGAACCGGCCCGAGGATCGCGTGAGGATCGTGGTCGAGAAGCCCTTCGGGCGCGATCTCGACTCTGCGCGGGAGCTGAACGCCCGCATCGCCGGCAGCTTCGCCGAGTCGCAGGTCTACCGCATCGACCACTATCTCGGCAAGGAGACGGTGCAGAACATCCTGGCGTTTCGGTTCGCCAACGGGCTGTTCGAACCGATCTGGGACCGTCGCTACATCGACCACGTGCAGATCACGGTCGGGGAGAGCCTCGGCGTCGAGCACCGCGGCGAGTACTACGACCAGGCCGGGGCGCTACGCGACATGGTCCAGAATCACCTGCTGCAGGTCCTCTCGCTGATCGCCATGGAGGCGCCGGTCTCGTTCGATGCGGACGAGATTCGAAGCAAGAAGATCGACGTGTTGCACGCCGTCCGCCCGATCGGCCCGGCGGACGTGCACCGGTTCGCCTCGCGCGGCCAGTACGGCGAGGGCTGGATGCGGGGCGACCACGTTCGCGGCTACCGCGAGGAGCCGGGCGTCGATCCTCATTCGAAGACCGAGACCTTCGTCGCGCTGAAGCTGTTCGTCGACAACTGGCGATGGAACGGCGTGCCGTTCTACCTGCGGACGGGCAAGCGCCTGCCCGATCAGGCCTCGGTCGCCTCCATCCAGTTCCATCCGGTGCCCCACCAGTCGTTTCCGTCCGATGCGATCAGCGACTGGCAGCCCAACCGGATGATGATCCACATCCAGCCGGATCAGGGCATCACGTTGCGCTTCCTCGTGCAACGGCCCGAGCTGCAGGTGCGTCTGAGTCCGGCCGAGATGCGCTTCGACTACCGGGAGGCCTTCGACACGGCGCCACCAGCTGCGTACGAGACGCTGCTGCTCGACGTCATCTCGGGCGATCAGACCCTGTTCAAGCGTGCCGAGCAGGTCGAGGCGGCCTGGCAGGTGGTGACCCCGGTTCTCGAGGACTGGCAGGCCTCACCGCCCGTCGAGCTTCCGAACTACGCCGCCGGCACCTGGGGCCCCGAGAGTGCCGAGATCCTGATCGCGCAGGACGGTCGGCGCTGGTTCAAACCCTCTCCCATGGGGAACGATCCGTGCAGCGTCAAGGAGTGATCCGGATCCTCGGCGACCATGAGTCGCTGAGCCGGTCAGCGACCGAACTGATCGTGGAGGCCGCCCGGGCCGACGTCGATCGGGCCGGGCGCTTCACCATCGCCCTCGCCGGCGGCAGCACGCCGCGGCGCACCTACGAGATGCTGGCCCTGCATCCGGCCCGCGATCGCATGCCGTGGCGTGACGTCCACGTCTTCTGGAGCGACGAACGCTGTGTCTCGCCCGACGATCGGCGCAGCAACGCGGGCGAGGCCCGCCGGCTGCTGCTCGATCAGGTGCCGATCCCGGGCGACCAGGTGCACCCGATCCAGTGCGCGGGGGATGCCGGCCAGGCGGCGAGCCGCTACGCGTCGGTGATCGGCCGCTTCTTCGAACCGGACGCGCCGCGTCTGGACCTGGTGCTACTCGGACTGGGTGTCGATGGTCATACGGCATCACTGCTGCCGGAGTCGGCCGCCGCGCGCGAGAAGACGTGCTGGACCTCGACCGCCAGGGACGCCTCGCACGACCTGCCCCGCGTGACGCTGACCGCGCCGCTCCTGAACCAGGCGCGGCGCGTCGTCTTCCTGGTCAGCGGACCGGCCAAGTCCACCGCCCTGGCGGCGGCGCTCGATCACCTGTCACCTCCGGAGACCCAGCCGTCCCGTCTGATCCGTCCGGTGCGGGGCGAGCTGATCTGGCTGGTCGACCGCGCGGCGGCGGCGCTGCTCCCGCACCACCTGCGGGAGCGATCGATCGCCGCCCTGCCGTGATCGCCAACCGGCCGGCCCGGCCGGCGCATCGCTCCGGGAACCGGGGCGGAGATTGACCGCATGCGACGGCGCTGTCAGACTCATGGAGACCACCACGTCCCCCGACGACCCGTTTCCGGAGCCCGGCCGTGCCCCGCACCCTGGACCCGCATCTCGCTGGACGGCCCGCGCCGTCACGACGCCGCCCCCGGTGGTGCCGGACTCTCCTGCGTGAGCTGCTCACCGTCGCCGGCTGCGGCCTCCTGGGGCTCGGCCTCGCCGCCGGCGCCCGCGCCGCCTTCATCGATGTGACGCCCGCCGGCATGTCGGGGGGCGGTGGTTCCGGCAGCGCCTGGGGTGACGCGGATGGTGACGGTGACCTCGACCTCTACCTGACCCGCCTCGGAGCCAACCGTCTCTTCCGGAACGACGGCGACGATGTCTTTGTCGACATCGCGGCGGGAACGGTGCTGGCCGACAGTGCCAGCGGCCACGGTGTCGCGTGGGGCGATATCGATGGTGACGGCGATCTCGATCTCTACATCTCCAACGAGAGCGGCGGACCCAACCGGCTGCTGCGGAACGACGGCGCTGCCGGCTTCACCGATGCCACCAGCGGACCGCTCGGTGACGCGGACCCGAGCTTCGCGTCGATCTGGGGTGATGCCGACAATGATGGCGACATCGACCTCTACCTCGGCAAGTGGGGGCATCCGAATCGCTACCTCCGGAACGAGGGCGGCGGCGTGTTCGTCGACGCCACGCAGGGGCCGCTGGCCGGCGCGCTCGCGAGCGATCTCGCCGCCTGGGGCGACGCCGACGCGGACGGCGACCTGGACCTGTACGTGGCGGTCTACCTCGGCGCCAACCGGTTGCTCCGCAACGACGGTGATGGCCAGTTCGTCGACGCGACCACCGGTCCGCTCGGCGACACCGGTCCCACCGAGGGCATGGAGTGGGGGGATGCGGACGGCGACGGCGATCTCGACCTCTACTTCGCCTCGGAAGACGCACCCGGCACGCTGCTGCGCAACGATGGCGGGCTCGCGTTCCGTGACGTGACCGCCGGACCGCTCGGCGCCACCACCTCGTACGACGTTGCCTGGGGCGACCACGACCTGGACGGCGACCTCGACCTGCTCGTCACCTCCGCGCGCCTGCTGCGGAACGACGGCGTAGCCGGCTTCACCGACGTCACGGCGAGCGAGATGCCGGGCGCGCAGGGCGCGACCTGTGCCCGCTGGGGCGACCATGATGGCGACGGCGATCTCGACGTGTTCATGGCCGGCGGGGTGAACCAGCTGTTCCGGAACGACCGCGGTGGTGGGGCGCACTGGCTGGCCATCGATCTCGCCGGCAGCTGCGCGAACTCGAGCGGCATCGGTGCGCGGGTGCGCGTCGTCACGGGAGGCGGTATGCCCGTCGCGCAGGTGCGCGAGATCTCCGGCGGCTCCGGCTTCTGCTCGCAGAGCACGATGCGCGCCCACTTCGGTCTCGGAACGGCGGCTACGGTCGACTCGGTGACCGTGCGCTGGCCATCGGGGGCGACGCGGACCTGGACCGGACTGCCGGTCGACGCGCGGCTCGAGCTGCGCGAGCCGATCCTGGTCCCGGTCTGCCGGCCGACCCTCGCCGCGGCGGTGGCGGCGGCGGTGGACGGCGACTGGGTGCAGCTGGCGCCGGGCGTTCATGCCGGGCCGGGCAACCGGGAGGTCACGATCGACGGCGTCAGTCTCGAGATCCGCTCGACCCAGGGCGCCGCGGTGACCCGCCTCGACGGCGAGGGCCTGGGACGCCTGGTCGCGGTGCGGGGCGACGGCGCCACGATGACGGAGGTCGGCATCACCGGTCTGACGCTGAGCGGCGGTGCCGCCGTCGATGGCGGGGCGATGCGAGTCGAGTCCGCCACGCTGCGGCTCGAGGACTGTGTCGTTGCCGGCAGCGTCGCGGACACGCGCGGCGGCGCCATCCTCGCCACCGGCGAGGCCGTGCTCACCGTGCTTGGCTCGACACTGGACCGCAACGCCGCGCCGTCGGGTGGCGGCATCGCGCTCGCCGACGGGGCCAGCGCCCTCGTCGAGCGCACGATCGTCAGCTTCTCGGTCGACGGCGAGGCCGTGGCGGTGGAGCCCACCGGCTCGGCCTGGCTGGCCTGCACGGACCTCTTCGGCAATGCCGGCGGTGACTGGGTCGGCCCCGTCGCCGGGCAGCTCGCCGAGCGCGACAACCTGACCGCCGATCCCCTCTACTGCGATGCTGCGGCCGGTGACTGGACGCTCGCCGTCGACTCGCCGTGCGCTCCCGGTCAGGCGCCCGGCGCCTGCGGCAGGATCGGTGCCCTGCCCGTCGGCTGTGGCACCGTCGGTCTCGCGGACGGCGCGGGATCGCCGGCACGCGCCGCGTGGCGCTGCGTTCCCAACCCGCTGCGGACCGGGATGACGCTCCGTGCGATCGGGCCACGGCCAGCGCGGTGGCTCGAGGTCTACGACGTGCGCGGACGTCTCGTCGCGCGGTCGGCGGGGCCCGCCAGCACGCCGATCTGGCCGGGCGCCGGTGCGGCCTGGAGCGCTCGCGGCGCTGACGGCCCCCTCGCCGCCGGCGTCTACCTGGTGCGTGCCGGCGGTGCGGGCTGGAGCGCGTCGATGAAGGTCGTGGTGGTGCATTGAGCGGCGCTCGAGGACCGCTGCCGCTGCCCGAGCGTGCCCGCACGAAACACCCCGCAGTTTCGTAGGGCTTTTCCGTGCGGACGGCGCGTCGCGAGCCGCTGCGCGAGGTGGTCCCGGAGGCCTCTCATCACCCACCGACGGCGCACGCCGCGCCAGTGCGCGGTCCTGTCCGGGAGGCGGTCCTGGTATACTGGAGGGTGATTCGCTCCCGAGGGCAACGCCGGTTGTCCGAGGGGTTGGTCACGCAGGGTCGCCCCCCTCGACATCCACAGCCACCGTCGACGTCCGGCGCGTTGCCATTGCCGTTGCCTCGCGAGGAGCGGGAGGAGGGAACGGAACATGACGCGCTGTCTCGGCGTGCTCGCCGTGTCGATCGTGATCGGCACGCTGGCGGTGCCGGCCCATGCCTGGTACCCGTCGACCCCGCAGGTGGAATTCGGCACGGCGACGTGGTGAGGCTACTGTCCACGCGCCGCTTCCGGGATTGAAGCGAACAAGGGTTGGTTCGACATTCACGAGTTCAACGCCATCAGCTACTTCGCGAGTAGCGGTGGTCTCGGCTGTCTCGATGCCACGAGTCGCCTCAACTACTACTCCGTCTCCGGTTACCCCACCCTGGTCTGGAACGGCACCATCCGGCAGGTCGGCGCCGGGACCGACGTCATCAACGGGCTGCCCTACAGGGCCCTGATCCAGAGCCTGCTGGCGGAACCGGGCTACTACAAGATCACCGTCAACAGCGCCACCTTCACCGCCCCGACCGGCTCCATCGACCTCGACATCGAGGTCATGGAGGAGGGCGTCGACATCAGCCAGGTCGCGCTCCGCATGTGCCTGAACGAGGACGACGTCACCTACGGTGGCAGCGTCTACCAGGATGCCACGCGTGACATGCTGGCCGACGTGCCGATCACGGTCACCGCACTCGGCGAGGTGCAGCACGTCTCGACGACGTTCCCGGTGAACGCGACCTGGGTCGAGGAGAACCTCGACATCGTCGCCTTCATCCAGGACGACGCCGATCACCGCATCTATGCGAGCACGACGACGGAACCCGCGCCCGACTACTCGCTCCGCTTCTACGCGCTCGGCGAGCGCCAGGTCGTCGGCCCGTCCAGCGGCGAGTACCGGTACGAGAACTTCCGGGTCTACAACTTCGGCACGCAGCCGGACGAGTATACGGTTCAGGTCACCGGCGATCTGCCAGCCGGCTGGTCCGCGGCGCTCTGTGACGAGTCGGTCTGCTACGGTCCGACCTACTCGGAGACCCTGGCGCCGGGCGAGTGGCTGGAGCTTCACCTGGGCGTCTGGCCGAGCGGCTCGGGGCAGGCGGCCGTCACCCTGGAGCTGAGCCAGACCGAGCTCAACCAGGAGTTCCCGCGGATCATCGAGTACGGCTACTTCACCGACGACCTGGATGTCCTGCTGGTCGACGATGACGGCTCGGAGGCCTACGAGGATTACTTCATCGACGCCCTGGCATGGACCGGCAACTCCTTCGGGGTCTGGAGCCGGCTGGCGGGGGCGCCGTCCGAGACGATCCTCGAGAACTTCCCGGTCGTCGTCTGGAGCTGCGGCTGGGCGTTCCCGACCATCGACGTGGACGATCGTGCAGCGCTCGGCGCCTACCTCGATGCCGGGGGAGCGCTGTTCATCACCGGTCAGGACATCGGCTGGGAGATGAACGACCAGGGTGGGGCGGCCTATGCCTGGTACCAGCAGTACCTGCATGCCACCTTCATCAACGACGACACCAACGACTACACCCTGGATCCGGTCCCCGGCGATCCGGTCTCGGATGGCATCGACCTGGTGATCCAGGGCGGTGACGGGGCCAATAACCAGGAGTACCCGAGCGACATCGATCCGGCGGATCCATCGGCAACGGTGATCTGGACCTACGATGCGAGCCGGAATGGCGCCCTGCGTGCCGATCCGGGCAGCTACCGGGTGGTCTACCTGGCGTTCGGCTACGAGGCGATCAACAACGCCGATGATCGGCGGGCGGTGATGGCGCGCAGCATCGACTGGCTGGGTGCCGGCACGAGTGGCGTGTCCGCCGAGGGGCCGGCGCTTCGCCTGTTCCTGCGCAGCGCACCGAACCCGGTCCAGCTACGCTCGACGCTGCAGTTCAGCTTGCCGGCGGCGGGTGCCGCCAGCCTCAAGGTCTTCGGGGCGGACGGACGGCTGGTGCGCGTCCTCGTCGACGGACCGACCACGGCCGGCGAGCACACGGTGGACTGGAACCTGACCGACACGCGCGGCCAGCGCGTACCGGCGGGCGTCTACTTCTACCGACTCGAGGGTGGGGGCGTCACGGCCTCTGCCAAGACGTTGCTGCTGCGTTGACGGCCGGCGGGCCGGCACCAGCGGTTGCGGAGAACGCAACGGGGGAATGCCATGCGGCATTCCCCCGTTCCCGTCGGTGGTCTGTTCGGCGCACCGAGGCACCGGCACCTGGCGCCCCGATCAGCCGTTGGCGGCCAGCAGCGCCTCGAAGCGGGTGCGCTGATCGCGGTAGTAGCTGTTGTCCGGCTCCTCCCGGACGGCCTGCTTGATGAGCTCGACGGCACGCTCGTTCCGGCCGAGCTGGCTGGCGAGCTCGGCCGCCGTGTCGAGGATCATCGCCTTGCGTGCCCCTGCCTCGGCCAGGCCGACGCCCTTCAGGGCCAGCTCGAGGGCTTCGTCCAGGTTGACGCGGTGCTCGAAGCACCACCAGGCGAAGCTGTTGAGCTCACCGTCATCCTCGAGCCAGCCGTCGGGCATGGATTCGCGCTTGAGCTCGACCGCCCGCACGGGGTCCCCGGCGACGTAGAGGGCATGGAGCGGCGCGAGGTCCTGGCGCAGGTCCTGGACCGCCGGATCCTCGCTGCCATCCGACCGACGGAAGGCGGCCGACAGGTAGGGCACCATGACCTCGGGTTCGCTGGCCCGCATGGCCGCCGCGGCCATCATGTCGGCCGCGCGCAGGACGTCGGTGGTCGCTGTCCGCGGAGTGGCCAGGACGGCGTCCGCCGCCTCACGCACATCGTCGAGCCCGAACGCGTCCGAGCGGCGCAGGCCGTTGTACACGCAGCTCAGGATCTCCATCGAATAGTCGCCGTCCGGGTCGAGCTGACCGGCCTGTCGATAGAGATCGATCGCCGGCTCGTACTCGCTCCGGGAATCGTGATAACGGGCGAGCGTCCGGGCATCGGCGACGTTGGGCCGGGCGGCAAAGCGCGCCTCCTTCTCGGCGATCGTCGCCGGGTCCGCCAGCGCTGCCGCCAGTCGTTCGAGGAACATCTCCTTGGTGTACCCGAGCCAGCGGTCCGTGGTCTCGCCGTTGGCGTCGAGCATCACGAAGGTCGGATAGCCGGGAACCCGGTGCTCCTCGGCCAGGTGCTTCTCCTCTTTCTCGGCATCGAGCTTGTAGAGGATGACGCCGTCGAGGGCCTGCTGGATGTCACCATCCTCCTTCGCCGCACGGGCGAAGCGCCTGCAGGAGCCTCACCACTCGGTGAAGAACTCGACGAGCACCGGTCGCTCGAGCTGCGAGGCCGCATCCAGGGCCTCGTCGAGCGACCCGTAGGTCCCGTCATCGCCCGGGGAGCCGCCGCAGGCGAGCGCCAGGGCGGCGATCGATCCGAGGAACACGCGATGCCGTGCCTTGATGGCCGGTCTGGTCATCGACAGGAGTCCTTTCGCTGCTGCGGGGGGACGACGCGTCGCTGGCGAGTGGGTGCGGCCGCGGCCAGGTGCCCGCTCGGGGTCGTGCCGTGCGACGGGGCCGGCTCCGGTCCGGCCGGGGAGCATACCCGATGACTCTACCACGTCAGCCGCTCCGTGGGGACAGCGGCCTGAGCTGCGCCCGGAGGCGGCGGTGCCGTCCGTCCGCCGGTCGATCACCGAAATCCGGCCGGGTTCCGGCCGCGCCGAGCGCGTATGATGGGCGCGCCGTGCCCGGCGCCACCGCACCGGTTGGTGCTCGGCGGCGGTGCCCGGCCGGTGCGCGCCGCGCGACAGGCCGGGAGGCGACCGACCGTGGGCTGGCGATCGGACGGGCGATGATGAGCGGATCCGGACACTGCTCACTGCACCACGCGTGCCTGTCGGCGGCATCGCTGGCGCGCTACGCGCCGCACGCCGCGCTGCGTCCGCTGCCGGCCTGGCGGCGCACGGCGGCAGGCGGCTGGATGATCGAGGTGCCGGTGGCACCGCCCGCGCTGCCGGCCGGCAGCCGCGTGGTGCCGAGCCTGTCGCTGGGGACGCCGCTGGTCTACGACGTCACCTTCACCCTGCGGGGCGAGCGGCCAGCAGCTGCAGGTGGCGCCATGCCTCGACCGGAACGCGCGCGCCTGCAGCCGCTGTCGGGAGAGGCGCCGCCATCGCCCGTGCCGGGAGACGACGCGCCATCCGGTGGCCCGCAGCCGGAGCCGGTGGTGCGCGCCGCCATCGATCTCTTCGAGATCGAAGCGGCGCTCGGCACGACGACGCTCGGCTGCGAGCTGTCGGCGACCAGGGCACTCGACCCGCGCGAGGTGCCGGCGCTGCTCACCGTGCAGGTGATCGGACCGGACGATCCGGTGCGGCCGGCCGGGGACTGGGTGCGGAGCGGCGGCTGCCGGGAGACGGTGGATGTCCGCGTCGCCGGCGTGCCGTCCCTCAGCCAGATGGAGGAGGCGAGCGCCCTGCGCGAGCGGATCTGCGCGCCGACCAGCCTCGCCATGGTCCTCCGACACCACGGACGCCAGGTCTCGGTCGCGTCGCTCGCGGCGCTCTGCCACCATCCGGGCCACGACCTGTACGGCGTCTGGCCCATGAGCATTCGCGCCGCGGCGCGCCACGGCTGTCTTGGCTATCTGACCGTCTTCCCGGACTGGCAGCCGGTAGTCACGCTGCTCGCCCGTGGCGTGCCGCTCGTCGCCTCGATCGCCTACGGCGCCGGCGAGCTCGACGGCGCGGCGATCCCGCGCACCACGGGTCATCTCGTGACGCTCACCGGTGTGCAGGGAGATCGCGTCCTGGTCCACGACCCGGCTGCCCCGACGCGCGACGCGGTGCCCCGCACCTACGACCTGCAGCAGCTCACGGCGGCCTGGCTCGACCGCCACCGGATCGCCTACGTGATCCTGCCGCTCGAGTGGCTGGCCGGCGTGCGGCCGCGCCGCTGAGTCGGATCCGGCACCATGGCCCGCCGTTGGCGGACGCCGCGTCGGTGCCGGTCGGAGGCCCGCGACCCGGTCACACTTCCCGGTGCTCGGTGCGAGCGATGATCTCCTCCTGCAGCGCCGCGCTCACGTCGACGAAGTAGTCGCTGTAGCCGGCGACCCGGACGATGAGATCACGGTGCTCCTCGGGGCATGCCTGGGCGGCGCGCAGGGTGGCGGCGTCGACGACGTTGAACTGGACGTGATGGCCGCCCAGGCGGAAGTAGGCGCGCACCAGGCTGGCGAGCTTGGCGATCCCGGCCTCACCCTCGAGCGTCGCCGGCGACAGCTTCTGGTTGAGCAGCGTGCCGCCGGTCCTCACGTGGTCCATCTTGGCCGCCGAGAGGAGGACCGCGGTGGGTCCGTGACGATCGGCGCCCTGGACCGGCGAGATACCCTCCGAGAGCGGCCGGCCGGCCCGGCGGCCATCGGGCAGGGCGCCCGTCACGCGACCGAAGTGGATGTGGCAGGTGGTCGGCAGCATGTCGATGTGGTGCCGGCCACCGCGCACCGTCGGCCGGCCGTCGACCGCCTCGAAGAAGAGGTCGAAGCATGCGCGCATGATCTCGTCGGCGCGCTCGTCGTCGTTGCCGTACTTGGGCATGCGGTTGACGAGCTTCGAACGCAGCGGCTCGTGGCCCTCGAAGTCGGCGTCGAGCGCGGCGACGAGCGCCTCCATGGTCACGCTGCGGTCCTCGAAGACCAGCTGCCGGATCGCGGCCAGCGCGTCGGTCAGGCTGCCGATCCCGACCCCCTGGATGTAGCTGGTGTTGTAGCGGGCGCCGCCGGCGTTGTAGTCGAGGCCGCGCTCCAGACAGTCGTCGATGAGGAGCGACAGGAACGGCGCCGGCATCTGCGTCGCACAGGTGCGCTCGATCAGACGGTTGCCGGCGATCTTCACGTCGACGAAGTGCCGCACCTGGGCGGTCCAGGCGGCGAGCACGGTGTCAAGGTCGCCGAAGGCACGCGGGTCCCCGGTGCGCGGGCCGAGCTGCCGTCCGCTCCGCGGGTCACGGCCGTCGTGCAGCGCCAGCTCGAGGAGCTTCGGCAGGTTGAAGTAGCCGGTCAGGATGTATGCCTCCTTGCCGAAGGCGCCGGCCTCGACGCAGCCGCTGGTGCCGCCCTCGCGTGCGTCCTCCACCGACTTGCCCTGTCGCAGGAGCTCCTCGACCACGATGTCGACATTGAACAGCGAGGGAAAGCCGTACCCATGCCGGATGACCCGGCAGGCGGCGTGCAGCAACGCGTCGGGCGTCCGTCGCGAGATCTGCACGTTGGTGCTGGGTTGCAGGGTGTGCAGCTCCTCGATCGTGTCGAGGAGCAGGTAGGAGACCTCGGAGGTGGCGTCGGCGCCGTCACGCGTGAGCCCGCCGATCGCGATGTTGGCGAAGTCGGTGTAGGTACCGCTCTCGGCCGCGGTGACGCCGACCTTCGGCGGTGCCAGATGGTTGTTGAACTTGATCCAGAAGCACCCGAGGAGCTCTCGCGCCGATTCGCGGGTCAGTGTCCCGTCCTCCAGCCCGCGCTCGTAGAACGGTCGCAGGTGCTGGTCGAGGTGCCCGGGGCTGAAGGCGTCCCAGCCGTTCAGCTCGGTGATGACCCCGAGGTGGCAGAACCAGTACATCTGGAGCGCCTCGTGGAAGTCGCGCGGCGGTTCGGCGGGGACGCGGCGGCAGACGGCGGCGATGCGCTCGAGCTCGCGCCGCCGGCGCGCGTCGCTGGTGCGAGCCGCCTGGCGCCCGGCGAGCTCGGCATGGCGCTCCGCGAGCCGCACGAGCGTGTCCGCGGCGAGGTGCATGGCGCGCAGCTGGTCGCGCCGGTCGAGCGCCAGTGGATCGCCGAGCCAGTCGAGGCGCGCGATCGCCGCCTCGATCCTCCGCTGGAGGTCTCGCATGCCGAACCGGTAGATCTTGCCGTCGGCGACCGTGTGCCCCGGGGCACGCTGCTCCATGAACTCGGTGAAGATGCCGGCCTCGTAGGCCCGGTGCCAGGCGTCGGGCAGGGCGGTGAACAGGCGATCCCGCAGCGAGCGGCCACGCCAGAAGGGGATGACGAGCTCCTCGTAGACGCGCAGCGTCGCCTCGTCCACCAGGTAGGGCGTCTTCTCACGCGCGTCGAGCGCCCGCAGGTCGTCCAGCGTGTGGCAGGTGATCTCCGGGTAGGTCGGCGTCGCCTTCGGCGACGGCCCGCGCTCACCGATGATGAGCTCCTCGTCACCGATCCACAGCGTCTGTCGCTCGCACAGGTACCGGAAGGCGAGGGCGCGCAGCACCGGGACCGGGTGCTTGCCGGCCTCCGCCATGTGAAAGCGCGTGAGCAGCGTGGCGCGCTCGGCGGAGATCGTGGGCTCGGCGGCGAGGCTCCGCTCGCGCAGACGGCGCACGCGATCGTTCACGGTTCCCGCCTCCGGTGCAGCCTCATGTTCCCACCTCGGCCGTGACGCCGTGCGCGCGCAGGACCTCGGCCGCCTGCCGCACCTGCCGCGGGGTCGGCGGGACGATCGACTCGAGCCCGTAGGCGAGCCCGAAGCGCCGGTACTTCTCGGCGCCGATGCGGTGGTAGGCGAGGAGGTGGACGGGCGGCGGTCCCCGCCGCGGCGGCGGCGCCGGCAGCGCACGCACGAACCTGGCCAGCGCCTGCAGGTCATGCAGGCCGTCATTGATGCCCGGGATCAGCGGCACGCAGATCCAGACGGCGTGCCCTCGCTGGCAGAGAGCCACGAGATTGTCGAGGATCGACTGGTTGGGAACACCGACGAGTCGCTCGTGCCTCGCGCCATCCATCAGCTTCAGGTCGTATAGAAAGAGATCGGTGTGGGCGGCGGCACTGAGCAGCGTCGCGCGCGGCGTGAAGCCGCAGGTATCGACCGCGGTGTGGTAGCCGCGCGACCGGCAAGCTCGCAGGCAGGCGATGAGAAACCGCGCCTGGAGGAGCGGCTCGCCACCGGAGAAGGTGACGCCCCCCCCGGACTCCTCGTAGAACAGCTGGTCGCGGTCGATCTCGGCCATGACGTCGGCGACCGTCATCTCGCGCCCGGCCATGACCCGTGCCTCGCTGGCGCAGGCGTCGGCACAGGCGCCGCACCGCAGGCAACGGTGGCCATCGGCCGTGGCCCTGACCGCTGCGACGTCCCCGCTCCCGGTCGTCGACGCGTGCGCCAGCGCCGTCACCGGACCGCCGTCCACCGGGCAGACCTCGGTGCAGGCCCCGCACTCGATGCAGCGCCCCGAATGGAGGGCGAGCTCGGGCCGCGGGTCCTGTCCCTCCGGGTTCTGGCACCAGGCGCAGCGCAGCGGGCAGCCCTTCATGAAGACGGTCGTGCGGATGCCGGGTCCATCATGGATGGCGTAGCGCTTGATGTCGAACACGGTCCCGAGCACGCTGTCCTGCTCCGGTGGTTCTCAGCGGTAGAGGCCCTTGATCGCTCCCCAGCTGCCGGATTCGACCGGCGCCGGGGTGTAGACGTCGCTCACCAGGATGTCGTCGACGTAGACGCGTCCCTCGAGATCGGGATCATGCAAGCATCCGACGTAGAGCGCCCCGATCCCGGCAGCCGCGATGCCGTGCGATGCGTCGTCGCGGACCAGCGTGTCCCCCAGCCAGACGTCGTAGGTGCGTGCATCCATGTCGAAGTCGAGG
>JASFRE010000037.1:0-16465 GCA_050115055.1 Candidatus Eiseniibacteriota bacterium
CTGCGGGATCCATCAGCACCGGCAACCTCACCAGCTCCGGCAGCGATGGCGCCGTCGGTAGCAATGCGGGCTCCATCTCGGTGAACGCGGGGAGCGGGGACGTGAACGTGGGCGACGTGGCTGCCCACGGCGGCACCGGAACCGACGGCGCGGGCGGGCGCGGCGGAGTGGTGAGCCTCAGGAGCGGCGACGGGAGCGTGGGCGCGGGCAGCGTCGACACGCACGGCGGCGACGGCACCGGCAACGGCGGTTCCGGAGGTCTCATCCAGCTGATATCCAACGGGTTGGGCGGCGTGAATGCGGGCGACCTCACGAGCCGCGGTGGAGACGCCGACACGGACGCCAGCGGTGGCGAGGCGGGAGGCTCCGGCGGCCTGATCGCGCTGGGCGCCGAGGACGGCGACATTGCAGCCGGTGCGCTCGACAGCTCCGGTGGCGACGGCAGCACGCTGGCCAACGCGCTGGGTGCGCGGGGCGGCGCCGGCGACGTGAACATCCAGGCCGGGTTCGATGGGGCCGGCAGCGCGATGCTGTCCGGGCGCATCACGGCGGTCGACGGAGACGGCGCGGGGGATGCACAGAACGACGGGCTGGTGAGGATCCAGGCCGAGGGTGCCGTCGACTTCGCCCCGGGCATCGTCGGAGCCGACATCCGCACCACCGAGGACGTCACCTTGATCGGCGACACGCTGGGCGCGGGCAACCCGATCGCCATCGATGCGGTGGGGCTTCTGGAGGATCCGCTCGCCCAGAATCGGCTCCTGGCGGTCGGGGCCGCCACCTCCGCCGACGTCGACGTCACCACCGCGGGCTTCGACTCCTTCGTCGTCTTTGCCGAGAGCGCCGCCGCCGACATCGACGTCACCCAGCAGGCCGTGGCGGGGGGCGGGAATGCGGTGGTGATCCAGCTCGTCGGCTCGCCCACCACCTCCACCCTGACGAACGCACAGATGCTCGATCCCGACATCGAGGGCGGGGCGAGGCTCGAGATCCAGCTCGAGGACGACCTGGTGGACATGGACGACGTCGACCTCGAGCTGGTCGTCGCGTCGGGCGCCGTGGCCGGGGCGAGCCAGGTGTCGATGTTCGCGGAGGACGACATCGTGCTCGAGGACGGCGCCATCGACATGCATCCGACCGCGCAGGCGCCCGCGGGAGCCATCGGCGCGGAGCTGCGGTTGGTTGCCGACTTCGACGGGGACGGCAGCGGTGCGATCCGCGCCGCTGGATCCGGCGTGGCCATCGACATGAACGCGGAGATGGGCACCCCGAACCCGACGCCGCTGCTGACCCTGGTCGGGGCCGAGGGCGTGGGGGATCCCGGCAACCCGCTCCACACGGCCAACGTCGACCGGCTGATGGGCGGCAGCCTGGAGAGCGGGGGCTTCCATCTGACCAACACCGCCGGCGGCGACCTGACGCTCGCGAACGTGCGGGTCGACCTGGACGGCAATCCCAGCACCCCTCCTCAACCGTTGCTTCACCTCATCGACGACCGCTTCGCGGATGGCGACGCGATCGCCGTGACGGGCGGCGACGGGGACGTGGAGATCCTGAACCAGGCGGGCGACCTGTGGCTCGGCGGGGACGTGCGCGCCGTGGGCGACATGGGCAGCGGCGGCAACGTCACGCTCCGCGTCACGGACCCGGGCGCGACGATCCAGTTTCGCAGGTCGGGCAGCCCCGCCCGCGTCGACGGGGCCGGCGACGTGCTGCTGGATGGCCCGGTGCTGATGACGTTGAATGGCGAGGTCGCGGCGGGCGGCGACGTCACCTTCACCGGCAGCATCGACAGCAACGCGACGACCCTCTCCACCCGCAACCTGGCGGTGACCTCCGGCGGCACGGTGCGCTTCGGCGGAGACGTGGGAGCGGACTTCGAGCTGCGCAACCTGAGCGTGGCCGGCGACGTCGAGCTCACCCAGGACACCCGATTCTCGGCTCTCCAGGTGGCGAGCTTCGACGGAGACATCGACGCGGCGTCCGACGACCTGGCGGGCGCGACCATCGCGGCCGGGGACCGCGTCGAGCTCGGCGGGAGCCTGGGAACGTCGGGCCGCCTGTCGGGCCTGGTGGTGGACGGCGAGGCCGTGGTCTTCGACGGCAGCGGCGACCAGAGCGTCGTCGCCGGCGCCGGCGGCATCGCGCTGAACAGCAACGTCGCGACGCCGATCACGCCTCCCGTCGCGACCATCGGCAAGCAGGGCGGCGGGCTGCGCCTCGAGAGCGTGGGCGGCAGCGTGGTGATCGGCCCGAACCAGAAGCTCACGGTGGACGGCCTGGCGGAGCTGGTCGGCGACAGCGTCCAGGTGGGCGACGTGAATGCCCAGGACCTGGTCGTGGACTCGCCGGACTTCGTGATCCAGACGCGGTCGCCCGGCCTGGTGCAGGTTCCCGGCGGCGGGCTGATCCCGGACGAGGGCACCGACCTGCTGGCGAACAGCATCAGCACCACGAGCGCGCCGACCACGAGCGGCGGCGGTGTGCCGCCGCACTTCGCCACGCTCTCCGGCACGGTGGACGGCGCCGGTGCGGGCGGGCTCCAGGTCGCGTCGCTGAGCCGCCCGATCACCAGCGCGGCGCTGGTGGATGCCAGCGACCCGGCCCTCCCCATCTTCTTCGACCTCGCCATCGGCGTCCCCGATCCGGGCAACGAGGACGAGCCCGACCCGCTGCCGGTGAGCCCGCTGCTGCCGGCGCGGCCCGGCAGCGAGGCGCCGGGCCCCTCCGCGGGCGCGCCCGGCGAAGACGCCGTGCTGGCCTTCCTGCGCTGCAGCCAGGACGCCCAGGGCGCGAGACAGGCGCGGGCCTGCGCCCCGGCGCCCGGCTCGCCGCTGGACTCGCCGCGGGGCGAGGAGATCGCCGCGCGCTACCGGCGGCTGTTCGGGGCGTCGGACGAGGCGCAGGCGGCGCGCCGGATCATGACCGGCAGCTCGGCGTCGGCCAGCGCGGCGCGGCGCGACATGGCCGCGCTGCTGGCACAGCTGCGGCTGCTGGGCATGGACGAGCAGGCCTACCAGAGCGTGCGCGACCGGCTGCTGGACCGCGTCGGCGGCGCCGGCGGTCGCGAGGCGCTGCTGGCCGCGATCCGGGCCGAGTCGCGGGGCTTCCCGCTCTAGCCGGTTGCGGGACTCCCCCCGCACGGCCGATCGATCCCCCTATAGAATGGGACGAAGTGCGCTCGTCCCGCAGACAGAAGGGCTACCCTCGCCGGCCACCGATGAAGCCCCGGATCCTCCAGCACGCATCCCTCCGCTGCGCCTGGTTCGCGGCCTGGTGCGTGGCCGCCCTGGCTGCCCAGGGGGCCACGGGTCCGGTGGGCCCCACCTATCCGGTGAGCGACTTCGTGGTGGAGTACGCCCTCGACCACCCGCGCCACATCCCCGAGGTGGACGTGCTCGACCTCGAGGTGGGCCTCACCTCGGTGGGCTCGGCCTACACGGCGCCGCGCCCCGTGGACCGCACCGTGCGCATGCGCCTCTCCTCGCTGCCCGAGGGTGCGCAGCTCACCGCCACCGCCATCCAGCACATCAACCAGTACATCGTCTCCACCTTCAACCGCAGCGGCTACAACGGCGTGATCGTCACGGTACCCGACATCGACGAGCAGACCGGCCGCGACCTGCGGCCCGGCGGCGACACGCAGCTGCACCTGCGCATCTGGACCGGCCGGGTCTCGCGCGTCGCCACGCTGGCCGACGGGCCGCGCTTCGCATCGCTCACGGTCGACGAGCGCACCAACCACCACGCGCACGAGTGGATCCGCGAGCGCGCGCCGGTGCAGCCCGGCGGCGAGCGCGGTCTGCTGGACGTCCACGCCCTGGAGGAGTACGCCGCGGCGCTGTCGCGCCACCGCGGGCGGCGGGTGGACGTCGAGCTGTCGCCCGGCCCGGTCACCGGCACGTCGGACGTGACCCTGCGGGTGGCGGAGAACAAGCCCTGGAGCGTCTACGCCCAGTACAGCAATACGGGCACGTCGAGCACCACGAAGAACCGCGAGCGCTTCGGCTTCAGCCACGACCAGCTGCTCTCCCGCGACGACAGCCTGCGCGTCGACTACACCACCGGCGACTTCGACGAGGTGACGGCGGTGAACGGCTCCTACGAGGGTCCCTTCTCGCTGGCCGCACCCCGGCTCCGCTTCCGGCTGCGCGGCTTGTACAGCAAGTTCGACGCCTCGGAGGTCGGCATCGTCGACACCTCGAGCGACCTGCACGGCGAGCAGTGGCTGGGCGAGGGCGACCTGATCGCGAACGTGCTCCAGCGGGACGAGCTCTTCGTCGACCTGTCGGCGGGAGCCCGCTACCACCAGATGCGCGTGAACCAGTCGGATCTGCTGGGGAGCGGCGGTCTCCCGCTGAATCGCCTCGACAGGGCCACGGTCGACTACGTGGTGCCGAGCGTCGGCGTCCAGGTCGAGCGCAGCACGCGCATCTCGGACCTTCACCTCGCCCTCGGCGTCGACGCGGGGTTCACCGACGCGAGCAAGGAAGAGCGGGCGGTGCTCGGAAACGAACCTGCCGACAAGGACTTCGTGCTGGTGCGGGGGGACGGCAGCTACTCCTTCTACCTGGAGCCGCTGATCGACCGCTTCGCCTGGGAGGATCCGAGCACCCCGGAGAGCTCCACCCTGGCCCACGAGATCGCCCTGTCGCTGCGCGGCCAGTGGGCGCTCGACCACCGGCTGGTGCCCCAGTACCAGCAGATCGCCGGCGGCTTCTTCAGCGTGCGCGGCTACAAGCAGGCGTCGGTGGCCGGCGACAGCCTGCTGCTGGGGTCCGCCGAGTACCGCCTGCACCTGCCGAGGCTGTTCGCGCCGGCGCCGCCGCCGGCGGTTCCGGTGCTGGGCCGCTTCCGCTGGCGCCCCGAGGCGGTCTACGGCCAGTCCGACTGGGACCTGATCTTCCGGCTGTTCTCGGACGCCGCCCAGGTCTGGGTCAGCCACCCCGTCGCCGACGAATCCGACGAGAGCCTGCTCTCGGTGGGCGGCGGCGTCGAGCTCCAGCTGCTGCGAAACCTGTCGCTGCGCCTGGACGCGGGCCGCGCGCTCTCCAACGCGGGCGGCTCCGAGGCCGGCGACATGCGGGGTCACGTGCTGGCCACGCTGGTGTACTAGGAGTCCCGATGCCGCGCGCCATGGAACGATTGGATCGACTGCTGATCTTGACCCTGTGCGCGCTGCTGGCCGGCCTGCCGGCGCCGCCGGCCTGGGCCGGTCCCAGCGGCGAGGTGGTGATCGACGGCAACGCCACCTTCACGCGTCCCGACGACCAGACCACCATCATCGACACCACCACGCAGCAGACCCTCGTCGAGTACGACGGCTTCGACATCCTGCCGGGCGAGCTGGTGCAGATCAACCAGCCCACGGACACCTCGAAGATCATCAACTACGTCCCGGCCGGCGATCCCACCCAGATCGGCGGGCAGCTCTCCTCCAACGGCTACGTCTACATCGTGAACCCGTCCGGCATCTTCCTGGGCGACACCGCGGTGGTCGACGTGGGCGGCCTCGTGGCGGCTGCGGGGCGCATCTCCTACGACGAGTTCATGGCCGGCCAGGAGCGCTTCACCGAGCTGGGCGGCGAGGTGGTGGTGGCGGACGGCGCGCGGGTGCGCGCCGACGACACGGTGGCGCTGCTGGGCGAGCGCGTCGCCAACTACGGGACCATCATCAGCGAGGGCGGCATGGTCGCCTTCGTCGCCGGCAGCGAGGCCGTGCTGGGCTCGCTGGACGGCCGCATGATCGTGCGCGTCGACGGCGGCGGAGACGCGGCGGGCGCGGATCCGCACCCCGACGACCAGTTCGCGCTGACCCAGGCCGGGGAGGTGGACGCCGGCAGCGGCCGCGTGCTGCTCAGCGCCGGCGACACCTGGTCGCTGGCCATGAACCACAGCGGCATCACCCGCGGTCGCGAGATCGAGCTCGAGGCCCGGAACGACGGGCTGGTGCAGGTGGCGGGCACGCTGGACGCCAGCGGCCGCGGCGACGGCGAGACCGGTGGCAGCATCGCCGTGACCGGCGACAAGATCGCGGTGCTGGACGCGAAGCTCGACGCCTCCGGCGACGCCGGCGGCGGCTCGATCCGCGTGGGCGGCGACGTCCACGGCGGGGGCACTCTGCGCACCGCCAGCCGCACCTACGTCGCGCCGGAGGCCGAGCTGGTGGCGGACGCCACGACGAGCGGCGACGGCGGCAGCATCGCGGTCTGGTCCGAGGAGAAGACCGGCTTCTACGGCAGCGCCAGCGCCCGCGGCGGCGCGCTCTCGGGAGACGGCGGCTTCATCGAGATCTCGGGACGCCGGTCGCTGGAGGCGCTCGGCCACCACGTGGATCTCTCGGCGCCGCAGGGCGAGAGCGGCACGCTGCTCTACGACCCGGACAGCATCCTGATCGTGGGCGGCTCCGGGAACGGCGACGACGTCGACGACCTGGAAGACACCCTGGAGGGCGGCGCGCTCGGTCGGATCCTCGATGGCGATCCGGATCTCACGCCCGAAGACCCCTTCATCATCTACGAGTCGGAGATCGAGGGCACCGACGCCAACATCATCCTCCAGGCGACCACGCAGATCTCCGTCGACGGCGCGTCCACGTTCGACAACCTCGCCAACGGCGGCTCGGAGCTGAACGAGATCATCCTGGTGCCCGGCAACAGCCTGGTGATCCAGACCACCGGTGCGGGCCCCGACGGCGAGTACGCCATCGATCTCTCCATCGACCCCGACCCCGACCTCGACCTCACCTGGAAGGTCTCCGACGGCGGCGTGATCGACATCCGCACCCAGACCGGCAACACCGCCGATCCCGACAACAGCAGCCGCGGCGACATCCGCGTGGGGAACCTGGTGTTCGGCGGGCGCGCCTACGACGACGCCGACGGCCTCATGACGCCCCAGCTCATCACCGCGGACCCCGAGCTCACGTCCTACGGCCTGGACTCCAACACGTCCACGGACGGCATCGCGGTGAACGTGGGGACGCAGGTGGGCGACATCGTCGTCGGGTCGATCACCGCCAGCGGCAGCGACGCGGCGTACCAGGGTCGCACCGCCGCCTCCTCCGGCGGAAACGTGCTGGTCCACGCGGACGCGGGCGACGTCCAGGTGGACTGGGTCGAGAGCACCGGAGGCAGCGCGGTCGAGGCCATGGACCCGAGCGACTCCGCGCCGTCCGAGGGTGGCTTCGGCGGGACCGTGCAGATCGATTCCGGCGGCGGGATGGTGGAGCTGGTGGATCACATCGACGTGTCCGGGGGGAACGGACTGGCGGGCTTCGTCTCGTCCCCCGAGCTGGCCGACGACCAGGTGGTGTCCGGCGCCGGTGGGGACGGCGGCGTGATCTTCATGACCGCGTTCAGCGAGGGGAATACGGCGCCGCAGCTGCTGATCACGGGAGACCTCTTCGCCAACGGCGGCAACGGCGACGGCGAGATCGGGCTGGACACCGGCACCACGGCGGGCACGGTCACCATCTCCGGCAGCGGCGGCGGCAGCGGGCGCATCGATCTCGCCGGCGTCGGCGGCATCGTGATCCAGGGGACGCTCGACAACCCCATCGTCGAGCTGCAGGCCAATGGAGGGAACGGGCTCGCCGACAACGTGATCCAGGGCAACCTGGTCTCGACGGCCGGGGGCTCCAGCGTCTTCGGGGTCGGCTCGCCGGCGATCGCGATCCAGGTGACCTCGCCCGTCAACCCCGCGCAGACCGGCGACTTCGACCTGCACATCGAGAACGCGGTGATCTCGGCGAACGGGGGCGACGCCATGGCCGGCGGCGCCGGCGGAACCGGTGGCGATGGCGGTGACATCCTGATCGACGCCGGCGAGAACCAGGTGATCGCCTGGGACGGCGTGCAGATCTCCGCGAACGCCGGCAGCGGCGTCGCCGCCAGCTTCTCGGGGCCGGGTGCGCGCGCCGGCTCGGCCGGCTCCGCCAACAGCGTGACCGTCGAGGGCGACGAGGGCGTGAACGTAGGGGCCATCGAGGTGCTGGGCGGCTCCAGCGAGAACACCAGCGCCGGCGACGGCGGCGGTGTCAACATCACCAGCTCGCTCGGCTTCGCGCGGGTGGCGGACATCGAGGTGAACGGCGGTGACGCCGCGATCACCGCCACCGCAGATCCCGACCTGGCGGTGGAGGGCGGGGCCGGCGGCAGCATCGCCGTCGACACGCGCACCTTCGACCCGAACGACGCCGGCATCGCGGTGCCGGGGGGCGACGTCCTGCTCGGTGGGCGCCTCACCAGCTTCGGCGGGAGGGTCGTCGATGCCGACGGCATGCCGATCCTCGACGACGACGGCATGCCGATGGTGGCCTCCGGCGGCCTCGTCAACCTGCGCTCCGATCACGCGATCGAGAACGTCGCGCCGGGCGCGTCGGTGGAGGGAGGCCAGGTGAACCTGGTGGCGCCGTACATCGGCACGATGATGGGTGCCATCGACATCGCCGGGACCGAGGCCGACGACGACCGCGCGTTCCTCTCCACCAGCGTCTCCACCGACACCCTCGACCCCGCCACGCCCGCGTCGCTCCACGTGAACCTGCTGCCGAGCCACGGTCCGGCCGACGCCGGCGCCGGCAGCGGCTTCGAGGACGTGACGGTGCTGCACGCGGACGAGACGGCGAGCAGCGAGCTCACGAACGCCGGCGCCGAGATGCTCCGGGTGGACGGCGGCGCCATGCCCGGCGACGACGTGACCGTCAGGGGGATGCAGACCGCGGTCGGCGATCCCACCCTGAACTTCGAGCTGAACGCCGTCGACCCCGGAGGTGCGACGGGCGACACGCCGAGCCTGATCGTCGACGTCGGCGCGCAGCTCGGCGACGGCGGTGGCTCCATCACCAACAACGGTGGCGCCATCCTGGGGGCCGGTATCGTCAACGGCGGCGATGTCCACGTGACGAGCAGCGGAGACCTGCGACTCGACGGCCTCGCCATCGGCGACGCCGGCGCGGCGCTGCGCGTCGACGGCGAGACGTCGGCGTCCCTCCAGATCGAGGCCACGGGGGACATCTACGTCGACGTGATGGATACGACCGGCAGCGGGAACTTCGGCGCCATCGACGTGACCCAGAACCTGGCCACCGGCGAGACTACCCTCCAGGGCCTCACTGCGGGAGGCGCCGTAGTCGGCAGCCCGCTGCTCCAGGTCACCGACATCACGACCGACGACGCCGAGCCGCTGGGCCACATGACGGCCGACACCCAGGACAGTGGGACGACTCTGGCCTACCGCCACAGCGGCGACGCACCCGCCGACGGCAGCGATCCGGCGCTCGAGCTCGAGAGCGTGTTGCTCGGCGGCGACGGGCTGATCTCGGCGACCGGCGACCTGCGGCTGGTGGACCCGGACGGGGCGTCGGTGGTGCTCTCGGGCGCCGGCGACGACCTGATGCTCGACGCGGGCGGCGACATCGAGGGCGCCGACCTGAACGGCGGCGCCTCCCACATCCAGCTGACCCCGGGTCCCGCGGACGATCCGGCCACCCTGGTGCTGGTCTCCGACGGCAGCGTGGGCAGCGCCTCCGGCGGCGCGCTGGTGACCGACGACGTCGAGCGCCTGGCGGCGCTGTTCGCCGACGACTTCCGCATGCAGAACCGCGGCGACGCCGGCGGCATCGAGATCGCGCAGGTGGAGGTGCTCGATCCCAGCGACGTGAGCGGCGACACGGTCGAGGCGACCGTGACCGGCGTGCTGGGCGGCGACCAGCCCGGTGACGACTTCGAGCTGGACAACGGCGACAACCGCATCGTGCTGGGCGCCATCCCGGTGCTGGACCCGTCGAGCCCGGCCACCCACGTGAGCGTGGCGGGCAATGCCAGCTTCCTCTCGCCGGTCGAGGTGGAGAACGCCCAGTTCGTGACGACCCCGGTCGTCCTCGACGACGGCAGCCTGGGCAGCGAGCTGGTGGCGGTGAACGGCGCGCGCATCGCGACGGGCGGCGGCGTGTTCTTCGCGAGCCGGGTGGATGCGGGCGCGGACGACCTGGCGGTCGACGACTCGGACGACCCGGTGCCGTCGGTTCCGATCACCGCCTCGCTCAGCGTCGATTCCGACGGCCCCGCCACCTACGCGGGGAACGTGGGCGCCACCCGAGCCTTCGAGCGCTTCGACACCACGACCGCGGTGCTGGCGGGCAGCGGTGACATGCGCGAGATCCACGCGGGCCACGTGATCTTCCGCGGCCGGCTGGACGGCCCGGCCAGCGCCGTGATCATGGGCGAAGACGCCGCGCTGCCCGCCGACGACGACGCGGGAACGAGCGTCAGCTTCGGCGGCAACATCGGACAGACCAGCGAGCTCGGCGGTCTGGTCGTGCAGGCCGACGCCATCCGCTTCGCCCTGGCCGACGCCGGCAGCGCCGAGCTGGTGAACGTGGGCGACGGCGGCATCCAGCTGAACACCGGCCAGACGAGCATCCCGACCGCCGCCACCATCAGCGATGCGGTCGGCAACCTGCGCTTCCAGACCACCGGCGAGTTCGAGACGGGGGCGCTGGACAAGCTGTCGGCGGTGGGCGAGCTCGACATCAGCGCGGCGAAGGTCACGGTGGGCGACCTCTCCGCCTCGCGCATCGAGGTGCAGTCGCCGGACATCACGGTGATGACGCGCGCTGCCGGACAGGTGGAGCTTCCCGACGGCACGCTGGTCGACGACCTGGGCGTCGACTGGGTGGCCAACGGGATCGTCGCCACGTCGGCGCCGCAGCCCGACGCGCCGGGCAGCATCGGCATGTACATCGGCAGCGGCGGCATCAGCATTCCCGGCGACCTGGGCGCCTACACCGTGCGCTACGCCAGCCCGGACCTGTCCAGCATCACCGCGGCGTCGCTGGTGGGACAGGACGGCCGCATCCTCGACCTGACCGGCTTCGGTCCGGGGGTGGTGGGGGATCCGACGCGAGCGCTGCCGCGGCACGTGGATCCCTCGCTGCCGGAGCCGGTGCCCGCCTTCGGCTCCGACGCGCCCGCGGCGGCGGCCCAGGTGAGCGCCGACCAGGTGCTGGCGTTCCTGCGCTGCGGCGGGATCGGCTCCCGCGCGAAGCCCGGCTGCGGCGACCGGGATGCGGCGATGCTGGCCGGCATCGCGCGCTTCCGGGACAGCGCGCTGGCGACCGCGCGCGCCCGGGAGATCACGAAGCGCTATCGCGACCTGCTCGCCGAGCCCGGGGCCTCCGCGCGGCTGCGCGCCGCCTTCGCGGCGGCGGGTCGGGCCTTCGGCCAGCGCCTGGAGTGGCGCGACGGCACGCTGGACGGCGCCGCGTTCTACCACTTCCTCGAGTCGGCGCGCGGCCCGCAGGCCGAGGCGCTCGCGTCGGTCCGCGAGCTGGCCTGGCTGTTCGCGGAGATCGACATGCTGGGTCTCGCCGACGCGGACACGCGCCGCCTCCAGCAGACCCTGGCCCGCGAGTTCGCGGACGCCGCGGGCCTCCAGGGCTTCGACGCCGACGCCGTCGCCGCGGCGGTCGACGCGAGTCCGGTGGGCCTGCCGTAGCGGGCACGCATGAGCCACGTCCCCAGCCGGCCGCTGCCCGTGGGCGACGTCCCGCGCTGGGACGACAGCGCCGACGTCGTCGTGGTGGGTCAGGGCGTGGCCGGTGGCGCGGCGGCCATCGAGGCGGCGCGCGCCGGCGCCGACACCCTGGTGCTCGAGCGCATGACCCGCGGCGGTGGCGCCACGGCGCTCTCCACCGGCATCACCTACTTCGGCGGCGGAACGCCGATCCAGCGGGCCTGCGGCTTCGAGGATTCGGTCGAGGAGATGCAGGCCTTCGTCTCCCTGGCGGCGGGAGCCCAGGCCGACCCGGAGCGCGTGCGGCTCTACTGCGAGGGCAGCCTCGAGCACTTCCAGTGGTTCCGGGATCTGGGCGTCGAGTACAAGCCCAGCTTCATCGCGGAGAAGACGACCCATCCGTTCAGCGACGACTGCCTCACCTACAGCGGCAACGAGGAGGCCTGGCCCCACAGCGAGAGGACGCGGCCGGTGCCCCGCGGCCACAAGCCGGCGCGCGAAGGCGAGGCGGGCGGCTTCCTGATGGAGGCGGTGCTGCGCGGCGTGCTGGAGGCCGGCGCGCGCGTGGTCGGCGAGTGCAGGGCGGAGCGCCTGGTGGTGGACGGGTCCGGCCGCGTGGTCGGCGTCGCGGCGCGGCGCGAGCGCCGGCCCTTCTTCGCCCGCGCGCGACGCGGCGTGGTGCTCGCCACCGGCGGCTTCATCTTCAACCGGGAGATGCTGGCGAAGCACGCGCCGCAGCTGCTCCAGTGCAACTACAAGGTGGGGACCGAGGGCGACGACGGCTCGGGGATCAACATGGGGCTGGGCGCCGGCGCCGAGGCCATCAACATGAGCGAGGGCCTGGTGCTGAACGCCTACTACCCGCCGGCCTCCCACCTGAAGGGCGTGCTGGTCGACGCGCAGGGCCAGCGCTTCGTGAACGAGGACTCGTACCTGGGCCGCACCAGCGACGCGATCCTCGCCAAGGCGGACGGCCGCGCCTGGCTGATCGTCGACGACGAGATCTACGGACAGACCCAGGCCTTCCACAAGCTGGCTGCCGTGGAAGAGAGCTTCGAGGCGCTGGAGAGCGCGCTGGGACTGCCGCCGGAGGCGCTGGTGCGGACGCTCGACTACTACAACCGGCACGCCGAGAAGGGGGAGGACCCGCTCTTCCACAAGGCGGCGGCGCACCTGAAGCCCCTGCGACAGCCGCCCTTCGGCGCGCTGGATTGCAGCACCGCGGGCTCGTTCTTCGGCGTGTTCACCCTGGGCGGTCTGTCGGTGCGCGCCAGCGGAGAGGTGCTCGATCCGGACGGCGACCCGGTCCCGGGTCTGTACGCGGCGGGGCGCTGCACCGCGGGCCTGTGCCGCGAGGGCCGCAGCTACGCCAGCGGACTCTCCATCGGCGACGCCAGCTTCTTCGGGCGCCTGGCCGGGCGCAGCGCGGCGGGGCCGGGGCCCCGGGAGTGAGCCCGCCGTCGCTGCTGTTCTCGCCCGTCAGGATCGGCGCGCTCGAGCTGCGCAACCGGCTGGTGATGTCGCCCATGGAGACCTGCTACGCCACGAAGGACGGCGTGCCGTCTCCGCGCACCATCGCCTACTACGAGGCCCGGGCTCGCGGCGGCGTGGGACTCGTCACGCTGGGCGCGTGCACCATCGACGCGCAGCACCGCGAGGTGCCGAACTCGATCGACTTCGCCCGGGACGAGGTGATGGACGCGCACGAGGAGCTCGTCGCGCGGGTCCACGCCCACGGCGCGCGGATCCAGCCGCAGCTCGTGCATCCGGGACCGGACGGGCTGGCGCCCTACCTCTCGGGCGTGCCCAACCTGGGACCGTCGGTCATCCCCTCCTATCTCACCGGCATCCCGTGCCGCGAGCTGGCCGCCGAGGAGCTGCCGGGCATCGTGGAGGGCTTCGCGGCCGCGGCGGTCCGCGTGCGCGACGCCGGCTACGACGGCATCGAGCTGCACGCCGCCCACGGCTACATGCTGCTGGGCTCCTTCCTGAACCCGAATCGCAACCGCCGCAGCGACGCCTACGCCGGAGCCGACGAGCAGGGCCGCATCCGCCTGATCGTCGAGGTGGTGCAGGCGATCAAGGCGGCGGTGGGCGAGGCGTTCCCGCTCACCCTGCGCATCTCGGGCTACGAGCGGCAGCCGGGCGGACGCAGCCTGTCCGACACCCAGCGCATCGCGCCGGCGCTGGTGGCGGCCGGCGTGGATGCCTTCCACGTGAGCGGCGGCGTGATCGACCGGCTCACCACCCAGATGGTGACCGGCTCGCACTACGGCGACGCCCACAACGTCGCCGCCGCCCACGCGCTCAAGCAGGTGGTGGACGTTCCCGTCATCGCGGTCGGGCGCATCCACGACCCGGCGCTGGCGGAACGCATCCTGCGCGAGGGGCGGGCGGATCTGGTGGCCATGGGCCGCCCGCTGCTGGCCGATGCGGAGCTGCCCGCCAAGGCGCGCGAGGGACGGCTCTCCGAGCTGCGGCGCTGCATCTCCTGCCAGAGCTGCATCGACTCGATGGAGACGGGTCGCATGAGCTGCGCGGTGAGTCCGGAGACCGGCCGCGAGCGGGAGCTGAGCCCGGAGCCCGCCGCCCGCGCCCGGCGGGTGATCGTGATCGGCGGCGGACCGGCGGGACTGGTGGCCGCGCGCGGCGCGGCGCAGCGCGGCCACGACGTGACGCTGTACGAGCGCGAGGGCTTCCTGGGCGGCGCGCTGGTGCTGGCCGCGACGGTGCACAGGGAGAACGAGCCCTTCCTGGACTTCCTGCTCGGGGAGGTGGCGCGCCTGCGCGTGGACGTGCGGCTCCGGCGCGAGCTCTCGCCCGACGCGGTGCTGGCGCTGCGCCCCGACGCGGTGCTCGTCGCCACCGGCGGTCGGGTGGCGACGCCGGAGATCCCCGGGTGCGAGCTTCCGCACGTGCTGAGCGGCAGCCTGCTGCGCCAGCTGCTGGCGGGCCGCCTGCCCTCGGACGCGCGGGCGAAGCTGCCCGGCTGGCAGCGTCTCGGCGTGACGCGCCTCTTGCCCCCGCTCCAGCGCTTCGTGCATCCGCGCCGGCTGCGCGCGCTGCTCTCGCGCTGGATGCCCGTGGGCCGGCGCGTGGCGATCGTCGGCGGCGACCTGGCGGCCGTCGAGCTGGCGGAGTTCCTGTGCGCTCGCGGACGGCGGCAGGTGACGCTGCTCGCGCCCGGCGAGGCGATCGCGGCCGAGGTCGGGCTCAAGCGGCGCACCGAGCACATGGACCGGCTGGATCGGCTCGGCGTGCCGGTGCACACGGCGGAGCCGGTGGAGCGCATCGACTCCGCCGCCGTGCAGCTGGCGCGCGGCGCGCGCATTCCCGCCGATAGCGTGATCCTGGCGGGAGAGGTTCGGGCGGACACGACGCTCTACGCTGCGCTCCAGGACCGGGTCCCGGAGCTGCACGCCATCGGCGACTGCACCGGCCTGGGGCTGATCCGCAAGGCCACGGAAGAGGGCGCGCGCGTGGCGTGCGCGCTCTAGCCGTCGATCGGGGAGGAGCGGGATGCAGGACGATCACCCGGCCCTGGTGGCCGCCAGGAGCTCCTGGCGCTGCGTCGAGGCGCGGGACAAGCAGGGCTGGCTGGAGCTGATGGCGGACGACATCTGCGTCGAGGACCCCATCGGCGTGGGGCCCACCAACCCGGACGGCCGGGGCATCCGCGGCAAGGCGGCGCTCTCCGCGTTCTTCGACGCGAACATCGCGCCCAACGCGATCCGCATCCAGGCCCACGAGTCCTTCGCTGCGGGAAACGAGTCGGCTCACGTGCTCACGCTGCGCACCGCGTTTCCCAACGGCGCGACGATGAGCGTGCACGGCATCTTCACCTACGCGGTGGACGAGCGGGGGCGGCTCACCGGGCTGCGCGGCTACTGGGCGCTCGCCGATGCGAGCTTCGAGAGGGGATCGGCCGAGGCCCGGGACGGGTCCTAGCCTCGATCCGTCATTTCGCGGGGTGTCCCTGCTTCGAGCGGACGCGCGGGAGGGGCTCCGGCGAATGGCTCGCCGGAACGGGGACCCTGCGCGAACGCGCCACCGGTGTGAGGCCAACGCACTCCGCGCCGGATCGAACCGGGGCTGCGCTCGAGTTCGCCTCACCCCTCCCGACACGTCCGCCCCTCCCCTGTAATGTCGAATCGGGGCTAGTGCATGCGCACGCGCGCCCGCAGGGCCTCCCGCTCCTTGTGCTCGCGGGGCGCGTCGGGCACCAGCAGCAGGATGCGGTCGCTGCACGAGAGCGCGCTACCGAAGTCGGCGCGGCCGACGAAGATCTGCTTCAGGTTGGTGAGCACGCGCACCAGGATCTCGCGCGGGCTGGCCGCGCGCAGATGGAGGGCGGGGTCGAGCGGGATCGGCCGGCCGGCGGCTGCGGAGAGCCGGCGCTGGCACTCGGCGATTCCCAGCGTGGCGCCCGCGAAGGCGTCGACCACCAGCTCCCCTTCGCTGCCGCTGCACTTGAGCAGGAAGTGCCCCGGGAAGGAGATGCCCGAGGCCTCGATGCCGGCGCGCCCGGCCACCGCCAGGTAGACCAGGGACAGGCTGATGGGAATGCCGAGCCGCCGCTCCAGCACCTCGTTCAGGTAGCTGTTGCGCGGGTCGTAGTAGTCGTCCCGATTGCCGCGAAAGCCCTGCTCCGTGAACAGGAAGTGGTTCAGCGCCTCCACGCGCGGCGCCAGCCGTTCTTCGCGCGCCACACGCGCCGCGGCCGCTGCGCCCAGGGCGTCGAGCCTGTCCAGCTCGTCCGCCACCACCAGATCCGGATACTCCTCGGCGGCGATCCAGAGCGCCGCCTCGGCCAGGTCGATCTCCGGATCGGGCCGCGCGGCGATCCGGGCGAGGGCCTCGCGCGGCGAGCTCACGTGTCCCCGACGCCAGCTGCCACCGCGGCGTTCATTCGGACCAGAACTCGTCCACGGCGTGTTGATCCCCGAGC